>JANYBU010000284.1 GCA_025360665.1 Nitrospira sp. | reverse complement strand
AGCAGTTCGCCGCAAGGCCCGGTATCACATTGGTGTGTCGGATCTAGAACTTGAGCAAGCGGTCAGCCGTGCAGCTCAACAGCACCACGTTCAACCGGCCTTGCTCCTTGCGGTGATGAAGGCCGAGTCTTCCTTTAATCCAACCGTAATCTCAAAGGCGGGAGCGGTAGGACTCATGCAGCTGATTCCGGAAACCGCCATCCGGCATGGCGTGCGTAACCTCTACGATACGAACGACAACATAACCGGTGGGGCCAAGCACTTGCGCTACCTCCTGGACCGATTCCATGGGAACATCCGGTTAGCCTTGGCTGCCTATAACGCTGGTGAAGGCAGGGTGGATCAATATGGACAGATCCCTCCCTATAAGGAAACACAGGAATATGTCAAAAAGGTGCTTGCATACTATCGTAACTACAAAAAGGACGGTTGGATCATGCCGGTTGTGATGACCGACCCGCCTATTCACGCAGGCCGAGGGTACTAATCGATCGCCTCTGATCTCGTGTGGTCATCAGGAAGTATTGTTGAGATTTGGGGTCCATCAGAAGCCACAGGGGCCTCAATCGTCTGTAGGGATCAAAAAGCGAAGCGAGCGTACAACTTAGAGATTAGAGAGTTGAGGCAGTGAGGGTGTTAGACAGGTTTTTCAGCAACGTACTCCAAGTACTTCCACAATTGCTTGGCATCCTCTTCGGCAAGCACCAGCGGAGTATTGTTAGCGGATCCGACGAAATGAACCTTTAACGACATCTCATCCTGCCAAATCTGTGCCTCGCAGTAGCTCACACTATCGAGGTTTAAGGTTTTCTTGCCAATACGAACGAAATGCATAGCGTCTCCTCGCCCTGCGCCAATTGCTCGCCGACTATATCACCTCATGGTCTTCCGTCAAACGCTTACCGTATTTTCTGGCAAGGTCTCGTGGGCAAGAAAAGAACGAGGGCTTGACGAGAAGTGAGGTGTCCTGGAGATGGATCAGTTAGCAGTAACCGGTTGGTTGCGGGGGAAGGATTTGAACCTTCGACCTTTGGGTTATGAGCCCAACGAGCTACCGGGCTGCTCCACCCCGCGGGCGGATGCTAACAAAGCGTTGAACGGCAAGTCAAGCCAATGTCCGCGCATCCAAGTTGCTTTCGCTCACCTGCAGTGCTAAAGCGATAACATGCGTCTCGTTTTCATGGGCACGCCAAATTTTGCGGCGTCCTCTCTTGAGGCCTTGTTGAGGTCGGACGATTCCATTGTCGGCATTGTCACTCAACCAGATCGTCCGAAAGGGCGCGGGAAAATTCTTACGCCGTTACCGGTGAAACTTCTGGCCCAGCGACAGCAGATTCATTTGCTACAACCGCTCAAGATGAAGGATCCTGAATTTCTCCACACTCTGGCTGGGTGGAAACCGGACCTGATTGCGGTCGCGGCGTTCGGGCGCATCTTGCCGCCGGCGATCCTCTCGCTCCCCCCGCTCGGCTGTATCAATGTGCATGGTTCCCTTCTTCCCAAATATCGCGGCGCTGGTCCGATCCAGTGGGCCATCATCAACGGCGAGACCGAAACAGGAATTACGACTATGCTGATGGATGAGGGGATGGATACCGGCGCCATGTTGCTCCAAGAGGCCATCCCTATTACTCCGGACGATACCGCGGGCACCCTCTCGCCACGTTTGGCTGAGCTCGGAGGCAGATTGTTGGTCGAGACGATTGCCCGACTCAAGGCCGGCGCCATCGTGCCGCGGCATCAAGATTCTTCACGAGCGACCTTGGCGCCGTTGCTGAAAAAGGAAGATGGTGTGATCGATTGGGCCCTGCCAGCCACTGCTCTGGCCAACCGAGTCCGCGGACTCTCTCCCTGGCCCGGGGCCTACACAACCGTGGAGGGAGGTGACCGCTGGACGATCTGGCGAGCCCTGGCGCTCCCAGGACCCGTGACGAAGCCTCCGGGGGTGATCGTCGCCGTCACCAACGAGGCGATTCATGTTGCGACCGGGGAGGGAATCCTTGCCGTGATGGAGTTGCAGCCGGCTAATAGCCGTCGCACGGGCTGACGGTGCGGTCTGTGCAGTAAATAGAGATCGAGGACCAGACGCCATAAGGGACTCAGGACAGGGACGGTCAGATTGTTTGATGAACGGACAGGACGCTAGGAAAGAGCCGGTCCCCCTAACAGTAATCC
>JANYBU010000150.1 GCA_025360665.1 Nitrospira sp. | reverse complement strand
CCGTAGAGGAGATAGCCGGCCGCCACCTGCTCTGTTCCCTTGCGGACAAGGTCATCCTCGGTCGGCATCCGGTCTTTGCGCTCGCACTTCAAGACGGAAAAAATCGCGCCGAGAGGCATGTTGCAGTCCGTGTTTGATGAGCCATCGAGAGGATCGAAGAGCAGCATGTACTTGGCCTGCGGCCAATTCTCCGGAAACAGGACCGGTTTTTCCATCTCTTCCGATGCCACGGCACAGACAAGCTCGCTATGGTGAAAAGCCTTCAGAAAGGTCTCGTTCGCAATCTCATCCAGCCGCTTGACTGTCTCCCCCTGTACATTAATCCCACCGGTCGTTCCCAGGATATCGATGAGCCCTGCATGTCGGAGATCCTGCCCAATGAGTTTGCCGACCAGGCCGATCTGGGACAGGAGACTGGAAAGCTCCCCGGCACCCCCAGGATGCGCCGCCTGCGTCTGAATGATAAATCTGCTTAAAGTAAGAGGAAACTGTCCCATAGTAGAGGCAAGTATAACTGTTTTGAACGGGGCGGGCAACGAAAGGCTGGTTCCCTCATTGGGCTGACGATGAGCCCTGCAATCCGCTGACGAGATCGGCCACAATCGACCCGATGATGACCTTGGCCTTCATTCGAACAGGAATGCGCCGATCGTCGTTGGTAAACCACACCCGGATGTTGCCCTGGTTGAGGAAGAGACCTTGGAACGGCATAACGACCAACACACGAGCCGTTTCAACCTCCCCCCACGGACCACTGACAATCTCAATCTCCTCAACGCGCACGTCCACTTTGCGGTTCTTTTTATCGTGATGCACATTCATCGTCAGAAATGACCCTGGCTGTAGCGACAATTCGCTGCGCGCATAATAGAGACAGGAGATGACGTCTTGGGTGCCCGGCGGCATCTCCAATGTTTCAGTCGTCCCACCTTTGACAACCGTGACCGTCCCCTCTTTCTGATGAAATGTGTACTCGATATCTTCTTTCTTCTTCCCTTCTCGCCGCTTGAAGGTCAAATGATCCGGAAGCAGCGTGGCGGGATCCACTATCGACTCTACCCGGTTATCCACGGGAAAGAATGTGGTGATCGCGGGCCTCGACTGCGTCGTAGTGATCAATTTCACCAGCGGCCGGTCTCCGTCCGTACCGGCACCACTAACAGCCATCACGGCTGTGCCGGCTGTGATATTCAGCCATGAGATTTCGTAGGTGAGCTGTTCCCCGACTTGGAAGGATCGCGTTGAAGAAGGGTCGCTGGCCTCAACCCACGAGACCGAGCCACTCATGGCGCCCAAGATCAGACATGCCAGTACAAACCGAATGCGAGAAAAAAGAGCAGGCATCGGTAGATTGCCTCGCTGATGATGACGAAGAAGCTGGTGAGAAGCCATGTGCGGTAGGCTGAGGGTGAAGGTTGAAGGAAGAATGGCACTATTGTCTCAGGCTCAGCCTGAGCCTAATAGCCGAGCGAGACTCGCGGGACGGGCGAGACGAGGTGGGAATCCAATCTGCTCACGTCGCGCCTTTCTCGCGTGTCTCGCACTTCGCGCGTGCTAGCAGCCAAGGGCCTGTTTGACCGCAGCCAGCTCTCCTTCGATAACTGCGCGGATCGTGGCCAATCGCTCCGGCGAGGTGGCTTCAAACCGTAACACGAGGGCCGGCTGGGTATTCGAGGCTCGGACCAGGCCCCACCCATCGTCGAAGATGGCACGTACCCCATCGATGGTGACGACATCGCGGATCACCAGCTTGGCCGGACCAAGCTCCTCGCGGGTCTTCGCACAGTCTGCCAACCGTTCCTGCACATGCCTGACCAACTCGAATTTGATGGAGTCCGACACGTCCACCCGAATCTCCGGGGTAACGGACGTCTTCGGAAGATCCGCCACCAACGCGGAGAGTGAACGAGTGGTCTTGGCCAGAATCTCCACCAGCCGGCACGAGGCATAAATCGCGTCGTCATACCCGAAGTACCGATCGGCAAAGAACATATGTCCGGACATTTCGCCGGCCAACACAGCATGCTCACTTTTCATCTTCGCCTTGATCAAGGAGTGGCCGGTTTTCCACATGATCGGTCGGCCACCCTGCTTCGCAATATCGTCATAGAGGCTCTGCGACGATTTGACCTCTGAGATGATGGTACTCCCCGGCTTTGCCGCCAGAATATCGCGCGCGTAGACCACCATCAGGCGATCGCCCCACAAGACATCCCCTTGCTCATCGATGGTCCCAATGCGATCGGCATCTCCATCGTAGGCGATCCCGACATCGGCTTTATGCTGCTTGACGGCCTGAATCAGATCATCGAGATTCTCTAAGACCGTGGGATCTGGATGATGGTTCGGGAATCTCCCGTCGAGATCGCAATAGAGCCCTGTGACGCGACAACCTAAAAGCTCCAAGGCCTCTTTGGCCACCAAGGCCGCCACACCATTTCCACAGTCGATAACGACATGCAGGCGCTTGGCATTGACGTGAGTGAAGCTCTCCTTGATATAGGCCAGATAGTCGGGAATGATGGGATGTTCCGATAACTGCCCAGCCCCGGATACGAAAGAACCAGCCTCCATCACCGCTCGGAGCGCCTGGATCTCCTCTCCATGAATCGCATCTTTCCCGATGCAGATCTTAAATCCGTTGTATTCTGCGGCATTGTGGCTCCCGGTGATCATGATGCCGCCGTCAACCGGTAGCTGAAACAGCGAGAAATACACCAGCGGCGAAGGGCAAATACCGATATCCACCACATTCAATCCACCGGCGAGGAGCCCCCGTACAAGGGCCTTGTAAAGCCCCGGTGAGCTCAGTCGGCCATCTCGCCCGACCGAGATCGTTTTCACTCCACGGTCTTTCACATAGGTGCAGTAGGCGCGCCCGACCTGCTCCGCAATCGCATCTGTAAGTTCCTGGCCCACAATGCCACGCAAATCGTACTCACGAAACAATCCCATGGGCCTCCGTCAGTCGGAAAGTCTGAAGGTCATCAAGTCCAAAGTCAGAGATTGCCGACTTGACGACTTTACAGACGTGATGACATTACGACGCTCAGTTCTTCGTTCGCCCATAATCATCCTGAAACCTGACGATATCGTCTTCCCCAAGATAGGGCCCGTTCTGCACTTCAATGATATGCAGGGTCGCTTGACCGGGGTTTTCCAACCGGTGACGGGTTTCTACAGGAATTTCTGTGCTATGGCCAACCATGAGATCGAAGACCTCGTCATCCCTCGTCACCCGCGCCATCCCGGTGATCACCACCCAATGTTCGCTCCGTTGATGATGCATCTGTAACGAGAGCCGCCCGCCTGGCTTGACCGTCACACGCTTCACTTTGTAGCCAGGTCCTTCTTCCAGGATGGTATAGGACCCCCAGGGCCGCTGCACGGTCATGTGTTCAAGATATTCCGGCGCGTTCTGCCGTTTAAGCATGTCGACCAGCTGCTTCACATCTTGCGCGCGGGACTTTGGGCAGACCAATGTGGCGTCCGGCGTATCGACCACCACCATGTCGGTGAGCCCGATCGTCGCCACGAGACGACGATCCCCGTAGACGATCGACCGACGGCTATCGAGGTCGACCACACGACCGACCACAACATTGCCGGCCTTATCCTTCGACGCCACTTCATCCAAACTCCCCCAACTCCCGACGTCAGACCACTGAAAGGACACAGGCACGATCGCGGCTTTCTTCGATTGCTCCATGACACCCGTATCGATCGAGACCGGCGTGAGTGTCCGATACGCATCGTCGATGGCTTGCCTGGCCGCCCCTGCCCGCATCAATTGGCCGATCCGTTCGATCCCCCGAAAGAGGGCAGGTTGATGGCGTCGAATTTCATCAAGAATCGTCGCGGCGCGCCAAATAAACATGCCGCTGTTCCAATAGTAGTCTCCCGCCTTGAGATATTGCGCAGCCTTGGTGGCATTGGGTTTTTCAACGAATCGGCTGACCGGATGTCCCGTAAGCGTGCCCTGTCTTCCCAATATCACTTTTCGGTTGGGCCTGATGTAACCGTAGCCGGTTTCAGGACGGATCGGCTGGATGCCAAACGTCACCAGATAGTCCTGCTGGGCCAGCGTCGCCGCCAACGCCACCGCCGCATCGAACGCCCGTTGGCCTTTGACGATATGATCAGCCGGAACCACCAACATGATCGCGTCAGGATCCCGACGGACCAGTTCTAAGGCCACCAGGGCAATCGCCGGAGCGGTATTGCGCCCTTCCGGCTCAAGCACGAAATTACCTGTGAGCGCGTCTTTCCATTCACTCAACTGGACGCGAATGGATTCTGCTTGGGCTGGATTCGTGGAGATCATCACCCGGTTCGGCGCCGAAGCACAGACCACCCGGCGCATGGTCTGCTGAATCAACGTTTCATCTCCCATAATCCGCAGCAGCTGTTTGGGAAACAACTGTCGACTGAGCGGCCAAAACCTGGTGCCGCTGCCACCGGCCATGATCACGGGATACAGATGGTTGTGCAGTTCGAGGTTTGAGGTTCGTCGTGTGAGAGAAGCCATAAACCGATCTCTTACCCTACGCGCGTGTTCCTGAACTTGGAACTTCGAACTTCGAACTTCGCCCTTGGGCGGCCAGAATCATCTCAATGATTTCCCGAACCGCCCCCTCACCGCCCTTCTTCTGACAGACATAGTCGACCGCCGCAGCAACCTGGGGCATTCCATCGGCCGGTGTGGCGGAAAATCCCACCGCCTTCAGCGTCTCAAGATCGTTGATATCGTCCCCGATATAGGCGACCTGGCTGAGTGTGAACCCATAGCGTGCCGCCATCTTGCGAACAAGCGACAACTTATCCATCACCCCTTGGTGCAACTCGGGAATCGTGAGCTTCTCGGCACGCCTCGCCACCAGCTTCGTCCGCTCCTGCGTCACAATGGCGGTGATGATCCCTGCCCGCTGCAACAGCTTGATCCCCATGCCATCGCGCGTATTGAACTTCTTCCACTCATCGCCGGACTCGGCATAGTACATTCCAGCGTCCGTCAAGACACCGTCGACATCGGTGGCAAACAGACGGATCCGTTGAAGCACGTTGCGAGAGACCTTCTTGGGCTGAGATGTTTTTTGGGTTGATGACCGTCTAACCATCGTCTGACCTCTAGGAGTTACCTGTTGCCATACTACTGACCTTGTGAGGGGTCGTTTTCATAAATCGGGCGAGGGCATCCTGCCAATGAGGCAGCAGCGCTCGCACCGTGCTCAACCGGCCTTGGGCAAGGACGGAATAAGCGGGACGCCTCGCGAGACGTCCCGCTTGAGCGGTTGTAATGGGCCGAACAGGGGTGGAGAGGCCCATAAGGCTGACGATAGCCTCTGCAAATTCATGCCAAGTGCAATCGCCGGTATTCGTCACGTGACAGATTCCCCGCAGGTCACTCGTGAGTAGATCTTTCAAGGCCAGAGCCAGATCGTCTGCATTGGTCGGGCAGCCTCGCTGATCTCCCACCACTTCGAGGAACGGCTTCTCACCCGCCAACCGCATCATCGTCTTCACGAAATTATTTCCCGCATGTCCATAGAGCCAGGCCGTTCGAACCACCAACGTGTTGGGGCAACCCGTCAATGCGGCGATTTCCCCCTCATGTTTGGATTGCCCATATACATTGATAGGATGGGGCACGTCCTCCTCACGATAGGGGGTCGACTTGGTTCCATCGAAGACATAGTCCGTCGACAGATAGATCAGTCTCGCATTGAGCGTTGCGGCAGCGCGAGCCACAAAAGTGGTGCCTTGAACGTTCACCGCCAACGCACGATCAGGCTCGCGCTCAGCCCCATCGACATTAGTGTAGGCGCCGACATGCAGGATGACAGAGGGACGGGCAGCCACGATCTGGGATTCGCTGTTAGATTGCGTCAGGTCAAACTCCGGCAGATCTTTCAGGATGAGATCTTCCTCCGAGAGGGCCCGCTGGAGTGCGTGGCCTAGTTGCCCCTGCGCACCTGTGATCAGAATTCGCATAGCTTCTTGATAGGGCTAAAGGGGTATGGGGGTAATGGGGTACCGCATGGGGTAGAGGGGTAATCGGGCAATGGAGTCAGAGTAAGACACGGGATAAAGGGGTACCGGGGGTAGCGGGGTACCGGGGATAGAGGGGTGACGGGGCAATGGGGTCAGGGCAAGACACGGGGCAAAGGGATAACGGGGGTAGCGGAGTAACGGGATAACGGGTGGTGCAGAGAAAACATATTGGGAACGACGCAGCATCCTATCCCCTCGATCTGTTCGCCCGGTTGGCATTATACGTAACCCCGCTATCCCTTCCCTACCCCTCTTCTACCCCGTTACCCCCTGTATTCCCTATCCCACTCCCCCTCTATCCCCTTACCCCGCTACCCCCCTATCCCGTTACCCCTCCTCTACCCCCGCCCCTTCTTGAAGCCGTTTCCCATACATCTGTTCGTAATATTGGCGAAACTCGCCGGACTTGATCGTCCGCCACCAGTCCTCATGCTCCTGATACCATTGGATGGTCGCGCGCAGTCCCTCTTCAAAGGGCACGACGGGACTCCAGCCCAATCGACGCAACTTGCTGCAATCCACCGCGTAGCGGCGATCATGTCCCGGTCGATCCTGCACCAAACGAATGAGGTCGCGTGACTTGCCAAGATGGCCGACGATCTGCTCAGCCACAGTGATATTCTCTCGTTCATTGCCCCCTCCGACGTTGTAGATCTGTCCCGGCTCACCTCGAAGAAATACATGCTCGATGGCCGAGCAATGGTCCTGCACAGCCAGCCAATCGCGGCACTGACGTCCATCCCCATAGAGCGGAAGGGGCTGGTTGTCGATCGCATTAGTGACGAACAGCGGGACAAATTTCTCCGGATACTGATTCGGCCCATAGGTATTGCTGCCCCTGGTCACCATCACAGGAAACCGATAGGTCGTCCAGTAGCTGAGGGCCAAGAGGTCTCCACCGGCTTTGCTGGCAGAATAGGGACTTCGCGGAGCCAGGCGATCGCTCTCAATCGACATCCCGGTCTCGACGCTGCCGTAAACTTCGTCTGTGCTGACTTGCAGAAATCGCTGCAGGCCGGCGCGACGGGCTTCCTCAAGTAGAACGCCGGTCCCCACCACATCGGTCCGTGCAAAGGCTCCCGGGTCGAGAATAGACCGATCGACGTGGGTCTCCGCCGCGGCATTGATCACCCCTTCAATCCGATGTTCACGGAAGAGACGTTCGACCAAGGGCTGATCTCCAATGTCCCCATGCACAAATGTATGCCGGGCATCCGTCTCGATCGCCTTGAGATTTGCAAGATTGCCGGAGTATTTCAGCGCATCGAGATTCACCACCTCATGGCCGCCCTGAACAACCAGGCGACGTACGAGATGTGAGCCAATGAATCCGGCCCCTCCGGTCACAAGGATTCGCATCGCGAATCCTTCGGGGTAAAGGGGTACCGAGGCAGGGGGGCAGGGTACAGCATGGGGTAGAGGGATAAAGGGGGTAGCGGGGTAGCGGGGCAATGGGGGGTAGAGCAAAACCAGGGGTAGCGGGGTAGCGGGGCAATGGGGGCAAAATAAGACACGGGATAAGGGGGTACCGGGATAGTGGGCCAGGGTAAGACACGGGATAAAGAGGTACCGGGATAGTGGGGTAACCGGGCAATGATGTCAGAGCAAGAATATTGGAAAAGATGCATCGTCATATCCCCTCGATCTGTTCACTGGGCTGGCATTCCACCCCCCGCTCTCCCTTCCCCTACCCCTCTACCCCCTTTACCCCTCTTCTACCCCTTACCCCGCTTCTTTAATACGCTCACGAGTGCGTTCAGCATGCGGCTGACGGATTCACTCTCAGATTCAAACTTGTCATAGTCCGTTTGGGTCAGATACTCCAAATCCTTGGCGAGGATTGCATAATACCGAGTCTCCTCCAATGAACCTCTCGCTATACATAAGAACTGAATGTATTCCTTCGTTGACTGCCGCGCATTCCCTTCCACAATGTTTGCAGGAACTGAAGCCGACGCCCGGCACAATTGATTCGTTAATCGAAACTTCTCTTCGTCTGGAAATGACCTGGTAATCCTGTATGTCGCCAGCACCGACGCATGTGCTTTCTGCCAGACTGCCAGGTCCTTCCAATGCATGTTGTCTTACCCCGTTCATCTTGCCTTAATCCACTATCCCGCTACCCCCGCTCCCTTCCTCTACCTCCACTACCCCTCTTTACCCCTGCTACCCCGCTTACCCCCTCCTACACCCCCATCTTATTCGCGCCGGTCTTCGCCACTAGCTGATTGGCCAGGTGGAGGGATTCGATCGTCCCCGCATCGGTCCACCACCCCTCCAAAATGTCCCAGGTTAGTGTTCCATCCGCGATATAGGCATTATTGACGTCGGTAATTTCGAGCTCGCCTCGGCCCGACGGCTTGAGCGTTTGGATGATGTCGAATACGCGCGCGTCATAAAAATACATGCCCGTGACCGCGTACGACGATCGGGGACTCGCCGGTTTTTCCTCAATCTTCACGACGCGGTTCCCTTCGAGGATAGGCACACCGAACCGTTGCGGGTCCTTGACGTCCTTCAAGAGAATTTTCGCCCCCTGCTGCTGTTTCCGAAACACATCGGCGGCGGCGGCGATGTTGCCCTCGATAATGTTGTCGCCTAAGATCACACACACCGACTCCCCGTCTACAAAGTGTTCGGCCAATCGCAGGGCGTCGGCGATACCGCCCTCTCCTTCTTGATAGGTATAATTGAGCCGCTTCAGGCCGAAGTCTTTCCCGTTGCCCAGCAATTTCAGGAAATCTCCCGCGCTGTTACCGCCCGTCACAAGCATGACTTCA
>JANYBU010000227.1 GCA_025360665.1 Nitrospira sp. | reverse complement strand
GTTGAAAATCGGTCGGCGCGACGAAGAAGCCGAGGTACAGGCCGACGCCCATCAACCCGAGCGCGGCGGCGGCAAACCACGGAATCATCCGCCCGGCCAGCGGGTAGAACGCCTGTGGCGACGAATACTTGAACCAGTTGATGCCCATGAAGCTCATGAGAATGTATTATTCCAACGCGATGCGTAATGCAACAGCCGTGGCCCATGGCGCAAAAGCGAGTGAGAGCATGAAACAGGCTCCGAGTAACGACAGATTCGCTTCGCTGCCGATTCCGGCCAAGCTACTGGTAACGGCGCCGGCCCCAAAGATCAGCACCGGAACAAAGAGAGGAAGCACCAGGAGGGCAACCAGCAAGCCGCTCCCGCGCAACCCAAGAGTCAGGGCGGCACCGATAGCCCCAATCATACTCAACGTCGGCGTACCAAGCAAGAGCGACAACGTCAGCACCGCCAGCGTGTCCCCACCTAGGCCGAATTGCAAGCCGAGGAGAGGCGAGAGCAGGACTACTGGCAAGCCCGAGATCACCCAGTGTGCGAAAACCTTCCCAACGACAAGGACCGCCAGAGGCTGAGGTATCAAGACCGTCTGTTCTAACACACCATCGAGATGATCCGCGGTAAAAAGGCGCCCCAGTGACAACAGACAAGCAAGCAGCGCCGTGACCCAGAGCACACCGGGGCCGATCATCCTCAAAACCGCCGACTCCGGCCCAACCCCCAACGGGAAGAGGCTCGCGACGATGACGACGAAGAATACCGACATCGCCACATCCGAACGGTGACGCATGGCCAGCAGTAGATCCCGCCGGACAACCCCGCGCAACGCCTCACTCAGGCTGGGCTGGCTCATCGAGTCAGCCTCAGGTGCTGGACGGAATCAGCTGGGAGAGCAATCTCCTGGTGAGTGGCGACGACCACCATGCCGCCATTACTCAGATGCGACTGCAGGCGTTGTGTCAGGTAACTTGTGGCGGCAGCATCAAGTGAAGCAAACGGTTCATCCAGGAGCCATAACGGACGCGTGGAAAGCCAGAGACGTGCCAGCGCCACGCGGCGCTTTTGTCCTTGTGATAGTATCCTCGTCGGCAGAAGATGAACCGGTCGCCCGAGACCGACGGCCTCCAATGCCTTCTGCACGATTGTGCCGGAACTTTCATCGCCAGCCAGGGAGGCGGAGACCTTGAGGTTTTCGACCGGAGTCAGGTCGTCCTTGATTCCGTTGAGATGCCCAACATAGGTGAGCTGGGCACAATAGAGTTCCTTGAGTTGGCGGATGTCTTTCCCCTGCCAAAGGATCGCACCGCAGTCAGGCGATAACAGGCCGCACAGCATGCGGAGGAAGCTGGTTTTCCCACTGCCGTTCTCACCCACCACAGCCAAGAGAGTTCCTGGCTTGACCGTCACGCTGACGTTGGAGAACAGCAGTCGTTCCCCACGACTGCCACTCAGTGCGACGGTTTGGAACATATTTCGAGAAATCCTACCGGGGCCGAAGAAGAATTGCCGTAGCGTTGATTTTTTTGAGTCGGACTGTCTGTGAGCGTTTTTCCGACACCGCCTGACGCCTCATACGATACAACTGTCGCTGAAGCGATAGTCAATTTGCAAGGTCGGTGTCACAAGTATGGGAATTTGTGGCCTCTTGCTAAGGGAACAAATATCATTTTGTCAATTGTCGCCTATCTGACACCGGTGAGTCAAAGACGGTTGGGCAATGGGTTCCATCGCAGGGTCGCCGGTGAAGACGCGGGCGATGGAGCCCGGCGTGCCCGTGGTGTGCTGGTGAGCCGTGGAGATGTAGCTGCGGATGAGACAGAAGGCTTGGGCCCACGGTTCGCAGGGAACAGCCCGGAGATCTTCTGCGAAATCTTCATCATGCAAATTTCCCGTTTCGGCCAGATTGTGCCCGATGTCCTCGGCGCGTTGTCCCCGGCCGTATGAACCATGACGTCGGTCATGGTTCATACGGGACAGCAGGAGCCCAGGCCGAGTCCAGCAGAAAAAACATTTTTTGGTTTTTCGCTTGCCTTGCGCGATGGGGGAGGGGGGATCTTGCCCTGTTTGGTGGCATCATGATGCATGATGACGGCCACCAGAGTAGTTACCCTTTATCTTTACAGTATTGGGTCGGTTCTGGTAAGTTTTGCGATATTTTTGTGGCACCCCACTTGATCCTGGACAACGATGGGATGCACCGCCTCCCAATGTGAACACATGGCGTGCGAAGCATCCACGGCTTCATCTGCACGTTACCCCCGGAGTGCCTCGTGGCTGAACCTGGTCGAGTGCTGGTTCGGGAGATCCCGCGCAAGCGAATCCCGTGCGGCGTCTTTAAGAGTGTGCCGGAGTTGGTCGAAGCGATCGACGAGTTCATTCGGCTCTGTAACAAAAACTACAAGGCGTTCGTGTGGACTAATACAGTTGAAGACCTTCTGGCAAAGACCAGGCGTTGTAAAGCCGTTAGTGAGACAGTAGACTGGTACGTGATTGCATTCATTGGCGCATGTTGAGACTTGGAGATGGTTGGGGCAGACTATTTGTGTGGTCCATTCGCACGGATGCGCCGTCGCATTGTAGGCAGCGACGAAGGCATTGATCTGGGCTCGCATCTGCGAGGGCGGCCCGAGCGAGGATATTGAACTAGACCTCCACCTAATTGAGCCACGAGGTATAAGTAGGCGTGAAGTGCACGTGTACCCGGGGGTGCCCCGCCAGCCGTTGCTCCGTCTTGGGTGCCCGTACCCATGATGCCGAGGTGTGACGATCTTGTTCCGTGATCACCAATGGCTGACCTCGCATGGCCTCTCCCTTCGTCATATGATGAGTGAGAAGGAGACAATATGACATGTTGCTAGTTGCACAATATAATAAGCGCTGGGGTCGCTGAGCCGCATGGAGCGCCGTCACCGTGGGTGGACCGAGCGGCGGATTATCGCAAGGTCCAAAATCAGGAGGGTTCGGCATAATGATTAGGCAAGTGACATGGGCAGGCTCTACAGTTCTCGTTCTTGTTGCAGCACTATACCCCGGCGCAGCCGCTGCACATGGAGATGCGCCAATTGAAGCAGACCCTTGCGCGCGCCGGGTAGGGGAGAGCGTGGTGCATTTCAGCACCTATCAGCCGCAATATGAGCTGAAAGCGCAATACTGCACGGAAATTCCCAAGACAGGCGAGACCTTCATGGTCGTGGACCTCGTGGACCCGGCATTGCGCAACGTGCCGGTAGGTATGCGGGTCGTGAAGGGAGTCGACGGGACAATCGACGGAACAGAAGCTCAGACGGTGGCAGACTGGCGTCCGAGCCACCACCCGGACGGAGTAGTCAGGGGCGAAGCCAAGCTGGACGAGGGCCTGTACAGGGTCATCATTACGGCGGAGGGGAAAAGTCCTTCGCGCTACCAGTATCTATTGCGGGTACAGATGATCGACTATCAGAAGCTTGTGCTTTCCATAGTAGAGCCGTTGGTAGGACTGCTGCTACTTGCTTGGCTCGCGTACAAGATCGTAAAATCGAAGTGGTTGAGGAGTTGGTGGTCTGTCCTCCGTTCGTAGGAAACCAGACGAGCCGGTCCGCGATCACATGGTTCATAATTCCATAGGGAGGATCCTGATGATGTCGTTGCAATTTCTGAAACCTGTTGGCCTGTGCTTGGTGATGCTCGCGATTGGAGTTTCATTCTCCACACAGGCCCAGGCTCACGGAGGACTGGCATTGGCAGAGGACATGTGCAGACTCACGATCGGCCCGTACAACATGCACTTCACCGGCTATCAGCCTGACAACTCACGCAATAAGGAATTCTGCGAGGACATTCCGGAGACCGGCCGCACGGTCGTGGTGCTCGATTATATGGAAGACGCACTCCGCCCGTTGACCACCGAGATTCGGGTCATCAGGGATACGGGCTCGGAGCAGGATCTTCAGGCTATCACGGTCCTTCACCTGCCGCCCAAGGTTTATCCCAGCGGTTCGATCAATTTCGAATACAGTTTCGACAAGCCCGGCAAATTCATTGGTCTGGTAACCGTGGGCGACAAGCAGGACCTTGTATCGCGATTCCCGTTCTCGGTAGGGGAAACGAAAATACCGATGCCTCCCGGCTATTTCATGATCGCGTTCGCAGGGATTGCCGTTGTAGCGGTGGTGATGTTCTTTTTCCTGCGCGGTCGTGGAAAAACTTCGGACAGCACCGTTTCGTAGGCGGCAGGCCATTCGGTCTGTGGAGAGTTATGTGCCGAAACAAGACGGTCAAACGGTCAATGTTGTGCTGGAGCGTAGCAGTCAAGGACGAGAAGAAGGTCCGATGGAATCATTTTGGCGGTTCACGCGCTCGAGCACGTGATGGTGGGCGCTGTGAGGGCGATGCGCATGCATGTTGCCCCGGCGCAGGTGGGATTCTGGTTCAACGAGGAAATTGAGAGCGCCTAAGAAGGAGCCTGACAATGTCTTTGAAATTTCTGAAACCTGCTGGCCTGTGCGTCGTGATGCTGGCGGTCGGGGTTCCATTCTCCGCACAGGCCCAGCACGGAGGGCACGAATTGGAAAAGAACTTCTGCATACTCCAGGTCGGACCCTACGGCATGCACCTCACCGGCTATCAGCCTGATAACTCACACAATAAGGAATTCTGCGGGGAGGTTCCGGAGACCGGCCGCACGGTGTTGGTGCTCGATTATATCGACGGGGAACTTCGCCCTTTGCCCGTCGAGATTCGGGTCATCAGGGATACGGGCTCGGAGCAGGATCTTCAGGCCATCACGGTTCTTCACCTGCCGCCCAAGGTCTACCCCGGCGGCTTTGTCAATTTCGAATACAACTTCGACAAGCCCGGCAAATTCGTCGGTCTAGTCACCGCGGGCAGCAAGCAGGAGTATGTAGCGCGATTTCCGCTTTCGGTAGGGGAATCGACCGCGGTTTCGCACTTCATGCACTACATCATGATCATCGTTCCGCTCGCCGGGATTGCCGTTGTAGCGGCGATCTTTTTTTTCCTGCGCGGTCGTCGCAAATCCTCGGGTATCACCGCTTCGTAGGCAGCCGGCCATCCGGTCACTGGAGCGACATGCGTCGAAACAAGACGGCCAAATGGCCGGCTGCTGCGCTCGAGCTCAGCAGTTAAGGATGAGGAGGAGATCCGATGGAATCATGGGCGGTTCACACGCTCAAGCACGTCATGGTGGGCGCGGTGATGGCAATGGCGATGTGCGTGCATGTCACCCCGGTGCTGGCGCATTCAATGCTGGTCAAGGCAGAGCCGCCGCGCCGGGCTGTCCTCGCCACGGCGCCGGCGCAGGTGCGACTCTGGTTCAATGAGGAAATTGAAGGCGACTACGCGTCGCTTGTCGTGCTCGATACCGAGAAGCATCCCGTAACCGAGATCAAGCCTCAACTTGCCCCGGATGACCGGAAATCCATCGTCCTGCCGTTGCCGGAGTTGGCACCAGGGAAGTACTCAGTGAAGTTTCGGGTGTTGTCGGTAGACGGTCACGTGGTGGAGTCGTCTTTCGACTTTACGGTAAAGGGCAAAGTGCAAAGGAAATGATCGAGGTCATAGGCGCACTGTTCCGCTGGCTGCAGCTTGCGTCGAACATGATCCTGATCGGCGGCTGCGTCTTTCTCGCGATTGCCGCGCGCGCGAACACTGCATTCGACGCCCCATGGCTCGCCCGTCTGAATCGGGCGTTACCATGGCTGGCGGTCACGCTTCTGCTGGGGTTGCTGGGCCTGCTGGCCACGACTACGGCGCAGGCCACGGGCGTGGCGGAGAATGCTTGGCGTCCGGGAGCCTGGCTAGAACTCATACAAAAAACTCGCATAGGGTTCATCTGGACGGTACGCGCGGCCCTTGCGCTTATCGTGCTCGGAGTGGCCCTCTACGTTCGGTTCTCAGCTTGGGCGCGCTGGCGGCATGTGTTGTGTGCGACCGTCGCCGCGCTTACGCTGGCTGTGGGATCGCTCGCGAGCCATTCCGCAGCCGGAGAACTGTCCGTGACATCGGTCCTGCCGTACGCGCTCCATATCGTTCTGGCGAGCGTCTGGTTCGGAGGGCTTGCAGCCCTTCTCACAGTATTGTTCGCCGCCACAGGGGAGCGATCACACGAGGAAGTGGATCGGTCCGACGTCCAAACCCTGAAGCGTTTCTCGGCAATTGCGCTGCCTGTGATGGTCGCTGTCGTTGCTACCGGCATCATCGTTGCGGATCGCATGGTGGACACAAGCTACGCCTCATTGGTTGCGACGAGCTACGGTTGGTTTCTCAATACAAAGCTTGCGCTGCTTGCGGTGATTCTCGTGCTCGCCGCGTGCGCTCGCCGCATCTGGATTCCGTCACTCGCCCAGAACGCGGATGTGGCTGCGGCCGGCAGACGAGGACTTCGAAAGTGGGTCACCGTCGAATTCGTGCTCGCGTTGGTGCTGGTGTTGGTGGCGACAATGCTGGCGAACGCCGTACCGGCAAAG
>JANYBU010000196.1 GCA_025360665.1 Nitrospira sp. | reverse complement strand
GGGCTGCGCAGCCGCGGCTCCAGGCTCAGCGCCAGCTTCAGCCTCAGCCTGCGCGCGCTGCCCAGGAGTGGAACCACCACAAGAGAACGACCTCAATCATTTCACGCGGAAGACGCGGATTGCATGAGACGGCGGCCAGGTCCGCTCAGTTACGAGACCAAGCTCCTGTTGCTTGAAGTGCAGGCGGCGATCGACCAGTTGCAACAGGATGCGCGTGAGTTGGCGAGCATGGCAAACGAATTCGCACGTATGAATGTGGCAGGGCAGTACGATCAGGCCCAAGACTGGGCGCGGATGTCTCTGGCGCTCGACGACTGTGTGCGCGAGCTCGATCCCATGGTGCCTTCCTTTCAGGTGGATCGCGGGACGATGCACCAGATCTACAAATCCATGCGCCGGCTCAAAGAGCTGTGGCTCACACAGCGCATTCGCGGGTGTCGTTTTGTCGAGATGGAGCCGGACGGTGTAGACGCGGAGAGCCGACAGATGCTCCGTGACGAGGAGGCGCGCTTCACCCGCATTGTCGAGCACCTACAACACCTTGTGGCCGCAGCGCCCTGAGGAACTGTGCTGCCGCGGCGATGTCGCCTGTGCGACGGCGAGGGGAGTCTAGGGCCGGAGGGCGTCGACCGTCCGCCAGCCTCCGTCCAGGCATGCCGCCCGTGCGGGGAGCACAGTAGAGCACAATCCCAAGCAGGGAGGGCGCCGTCCGCAGGATGGGCGCGGGGTTTAGGGATGACCCGCGGAGGGAAATGCCTATTTTCTCCAGGGTGATGCGCTGGGGACAACGTGAAGACTCGGCACTGTGTTCAAAAACCCTCTCACGGTCAGAGGATGGAAAAGTCGATTTTCATAGAACTTTAACGTATCCTTCCGCGTGTTCCAAAAACAAAGGATTTTGACAGCTGGTCTATCATAACAAATTCAGGGAGTCGCGACGGTGTCCGTTTCTACAGCCTGACCTCTTGTTCCGGTAATTGCATCCCTCTATCAGAACAAGCATACGTTTCAGAGTTATCTCTCCTCCATCAGGACCTAATGCGTCCAAATCTTCGTGTGTACTGCCCGCACCCTATTAAGTGAAATACCTTGTCAGCCTGATGCACTATGGTATCCTCAGCGTACCTTTCACTCTCTATCGCTCTTGACATCTCGGAAGGCATGAACGCTAGTGCTTGGCTAAAAGTCGTTGCGGCCGCGGCATTCTCTGGCCTGACATTAGGAACGGTTTACTTTTCCTATCTGTCAGGCTGGCTTTTTATCAGTTTGTTGGCCTATCTCGAGACACCCGAGATCACACGAGTGATCCTGGCATTTGTATTTCCCTCACTGTGTGTCTGGATCGTCGTTGCTCAGTATCTCTCCACCAAGCCCCTTCCGGTTTTCCTCTTTATCGGACTTTGCTGGCCGTTTATTGCGCTCTTTGTTGGGGCCAACGTGAACCGTGATCAAACGCAGACGGGTATCGAATTTCTGCCCATTGTGGACGTGACTTTGTTAATCCTCCTTCTCTCACTAGGCATGATGACTGGCACGATCATGTATTGGTTGCTCAGGTGTCCTGATGGACGAGCCATACCACTTACCCTCAACGACAGGGCACAGGAGGGTCACCTCCAGCCTACATACGTGAACCATATCCAGTCTCCGCGTCCTTGGCTCTCGTTCTCGCTCAGCATACTCCCAGGATTAGGACAGTTGTATAACTGACCTGCCCCCGATTGTTGTACCACATCCCTTGTTCGTTAGGCATATTGCGCGTCCCGAGGTTCCCTGGCCTCGGGAGCCGGCGGTTGATAGCCCAACGCGCTGTGCGGGCGACTCTGGTTGTAGGTGCGCCGCCCGCGTTCGATGAGCACCGTGGCTTCCCAACGCGTTTCGAAGATCGCGCCATTGAGCAATTCGTCCCGCAGCTTGCCGTTAACACGTTCGACATAGCCATTCTCCCAGGGGCTGCCGGGTTCAATGAACAGGGTCTGTACCCCCCCACGGCGCCGCCACTCCCGAACCGCCTTCGCCGCGAACTCCGGGCCGTTATCGGACCGAATATGCTCGGGCGCGCCATGTTGCACGAAGAGTTCGCTGAGCCGGTGGAGCACGTCATCCGATCGCAAGCGGCGATCCACGTCGATCGCGAGACATTCCCGGGTGTACTCATCCACCATGGGTAGCAGTTTCAGCGGCCGGCCGTCCTTTGTCCGGACGGCGACGAAGTCGTAGGCCCAGACATGATTGCGGTGGGTCGGGCGGTGCCGCACACAGGAGCCATCGGTGAGCCACAGCCGGCCGCGCTTGGGTTGCTTGTGCGGCACCGTCAGGCCTTCCCGCCGCCAGATCCGTTCCACGCGTGTGTGATTCACGCGCCAGCCCTCCCGTTGCAGGAACACCGTGATCCGTCGATACCCATACCGTCCATACTCTCGGGCCAACCGGATGATAGCGGTTGTCAGGGCCACGTCATCATCCGATGGCCCGCCATGATGTCGCTGGGTTGAGCGAGGCTGACCCAGCACCCGACAGGCCCGTCGTTCGGGGAGGCCCAGCGTGGCACAGCAGGGTTCCACCGTCTGCCGTCGCCGCGCGGGGCTTAGAAGTTTCCCTCGGCGGCCTCTTTCAGGATCACCTTGTCGAGTGTGCGCTCTGCCACGGCCCGTTTGAAGCGCGTATTCTCCCGCTCCAACTCCTTGAGCCGCTTGACCTGATCGATTTTCAGCCCGCCATACTCGTTCCGCCACCGGTAATACGTCTGTTCGGTGATCCCCAGGCTCCGACTTACTTGGACAACGGTCTGGCCCTTGCTCAGG
>JANYBU010000078.1 GCA_025360665.1 Nitrospira sp. | reverse complement strand
GGCCTCGCCAGGTTGCGAAACTCGGGGTGGTTCAGCTGGCGAAAGCCACCGGGCTTCCGATTGTGCCGCTGGCCTTTGGCTGTTCAAAAAAAAACTCTTCGCGAGCTGGGATCGGTTCATGGTCCCGTATCCATGGTCTCGCGGTCTCTATCTGTGGGGCGCCCCCATCTGGGTTCCACGAGATTCTGATGAGCAGGCGTTGGCGGCGGCATGCCTGGAGCTTGAGACGGTCCTGAATCGACTGACGGATCAGGCGGAAAAGGCTGTACAGCGTGAAACGTGAGGCGTTAGACGTAAGGGGTCCAGAAGCTTCGTTTCACCTTTCACGTTTCATGTCTCACGCCTAACGCGCAAAGCCATGTGGCGTCTCTTCTACAATATTGTGTTGCTGGTCGTTTCACCGCTCATCGTGGCGGTCCTGCTGGCCAAACAACGGTGTCGTCGCGGATTGCTGGAAAGGCTCGGGTGGAGGAGAGGTCTGTCTGGTCCATTCCGTCGACCGGACCAACCGGATAGACCAAATAGACCAGACCAACCAGTGATTTGGATTCACGCCGTCTCTCTCGGTGAAGTGGTGGCAGTGACACCGCTTGTCAACGAGCTGCATCGCCGTCATCCAGGCCATCGCCTGGTGGTCTCGACGGTGACCGAGACTGGACGGGAAGCCGTTGAGCAACGGTTGGCCGGCGTGGCAGACCACTGTTATGCGCCGCTCGATTTCCCCTGTGTCGTTTCCCGCTTCATCGAACGACTGCAACCCTCCCTTTATCTGTTCGTCGAGACCGAACTCTGGCCGAATCTTTTGTGGCACCTGCGTCGGCGTGGAGTGCCGACTGCCCTCGTGAACGGTCGGCTCTCGACCAGGTCTTTTGCGCGGCAGCAGTGGGCGCCTGTGCGATCGTTCTATCGGACGATGTTGCAGACGCTCAGCCTCTGCTTGATGCAGTCGGACCGGGACGTCGACCGTATCATTGCGCTGGGAGCAGAGGCCTCGCGAGTTAGGCGAACAGGGAATATCAAGTTTGACCAGCCGATACCAGCCGTCACGGAGGGTGGGACGACGAGGGCTCGTCTTGGGCTTCGGGATACCGAGCAGCTGTTTGTCGCAGGCAGTACCCATCCCGGTGAAGAAGAGACCCTCGTGGAGTGTTATCGGGCGCTCGTGACACAGTATCCTTCTGCAGTCTTGCTGCTGGCTCCTCGACACATAGAACGAGCGGAATCGGTGGAGGCGATGATTCGGGCGCGCGGGCTCGCCGTGCAGCGACGCAGTGCCATCGGGCAGGCCGGCGTACTGCGGTCTACCGGTCCTCGTGTGGTGGTGCTCGATTCGCGCGGCGAATTAGCTGCGATCTACCGGGAAGCTGTGGTGGCGTTCGTCGGAGGCACACTCGTTCCGATTGGTGGACACAATTTGTTGGAGCCGGCTCAGTGGGCGAAACCGGTGTTGTTCGGTCCCTACACCGACCACTGTGCGGAGATTGCAGACCTCTTGATCCAGGCGGGAGGGGGCCGTCGGGTTCTCCACGCGGAGGATCTCATGCAACAAGTTATGGCCCTCTTTTCTGATGACGAAGAACGGAAGCGGATGGGCCGGTCGGCTCGTCAGGTGGTCGAACAGAATCAGGGAGCCTTGCAACAGACGCTGGAGGCCATCGACAGGCTGCTGACGCCACAGCAAGGTACCAGCGGGTCTCCTCTCGCGGACCGGTCGCGTCCCCTCATGGCTGAGAAAAGCAGTACCTACTCAGGTAGATAGGCTGAAGGCTGTTAGGGGTCTATCATGCGTGATCACACACAACTTCGGCATCCGAGTCGGCTTATTGTAATCACTCAGGCAGATAGACTGAACGTTTCAGCCTTCAGCCTTCAGCCTGAACACCTGAGTGGCTACGAAAAGTGTTGAATCCCGGAACAAAGGTCAGATGGTGGCTGATGTGGGCCGCAATCCCCTATGGGGCGGTTGCGCGGCTTCGCGCGCTTCTGTACTACTGGGGCTGGTTCGCTCAGAGGCGCTTACCGGTTCCCGTGCTGAGTGTCGGGAATCTCACGCTGGGTGGGACGGGGAAAACTCCGGTGGTTATTGTGCTTGCCGATTGGCTCCTGGCACAGGGGAAACGGGTGGCGATTCTTAGCCGGGGCTATCGACGGACAAGTACGGATCCGTATCTGTTAGTGTCGAATGGCGAGCGCCTGCTGGTCGGCCCGGACGAGGCAGGCGATGAGCCATTCTTGATGGCGCAGCGTTGTCCCAAGGCGATCGTGGCCGTTGGCGCCGATCGCTACGAGCTCGGGCACTGGGTCTTGAATCGTTTTTCGATCGATTGTCTGGTACTCGACGATGGATTTCAGCACCTGGGGCTCTATCGTGACGTGAATCTCTTGCTGGTCGATGCCACGGATACGGAGGGACTCGCGGCACTGGTGCCGGCCGGTCGACTCCGGGAGCCGCTTCAGGCGGCGGCGCGCGCGACCGCGATTGTGGTTACGAGAGCGGACGTGGCGGCTCAGGTGACACAAGTATGTCACAGGCTGCAGGCAACGCTTGGTACGATGCCGGACCCAATCCAGGTGGTCTTTCGTCCGGAGAGTCTCGTGTCGGTGGTGACGGCAGCGTTGCAGCCGCTCTCCTGGTCCAAGGGAAAGACAGCGCTGCTCTGTAGCGGCGTGGGACATGCCGGATCATTTCGCTCCCTCGTTGAGCGCATAGGGATCAAGATTCTGGATGAGGTGGTCTATGTCGATCACCATGCTTATACGAGCCAGGATGTCGAACAACTGCGAGCCAGAGCGACTGAACTTCAGGCTGAGCTGGTCGTGACGACGGAGAAAGATGCCTGCAAGTTGGTGGTGCTGCTCCACCCCACCGATAGTTGGTGGGCAGTCCGACTGACCACGGATGTGATAGTAGGGGAAGAGCGATTGCGGCGGTTGGTGCTGGGGATCGGAGACAAGGCGAAATGAGCGGGATGGGCGAGACGGACGACAGTTCGAGGTCCGAAGTTCGAAGTTTTCGGAACTTCGAACCCGGAACTTCGCACGTCAGCTCATGCCTGAGACGATGCTCCCGACCATCTCGCCCGTCCCGGCTTTCCCGCTCGTCGCGCATCGCTTGCGTCTCGCGCCGCGTCCTTGTTGCGGAGGCCTGTGGATAGAGAAACTATCAAAAGAATTCTTGTGCGTGGACCCAACTGGCTCGGCGATGCGGTGATGTGCGAGCCTGCACTCCGTGGATTGCGGAGCCTGTTTCCCGATGCTCAGATCGCGCTGCTGGTCAAGCCAGCTGTGGCCGATTTGTTCGCGGGCCATCCGGCATTGACGCGTGTGCTGACCTACGACACCGAGGGGCGACATGCGGGGCTCTCCGGTAAGTGGGCGCTGGCCGGGCAGTTACGGCGACAGGGCTTCGATCTGGCGATCTTGTTTCAGAATGCCTTCGAGGCGGCGTTCCTGACTTTCCTGGCCGGTGTGCCTCGACGCTATGGGTATGCGACAGACGGACGAAGTCTGCTGTTGTCCGATCCAGTCGCTGTGCAGGATCGCCGCACGCTCGTCCATCAAGTCCGCTATTATTGGGATCTGCTGAAACCGCTGGGCCTCACGGGAGATCCCCCCGCACCGGAACTCATTGTCTTTCCTGAGGAGGAACAGGCGATGGCGGGGCGATTCGCCCAGGACGGATTGACCGCATCGGATGTCGTCGTCGGGATCAACCCCGGTTCGACTTACGGCGGGGCCAAACGCTGGTTGCCTGAACGGTTTGCCGAGGCCACGGAACGACTCTGCCGCACGATTCGCGAGTCCCGTGAACAGCAAGTCAGCGTGGTCATTTTTGGGGCCAAGGGGGAAGAGCGTTTGGGCCAGGAGATTGCTGCGCGTCTGTCGTCCCGATCCCTGGTCTTGTCCGGGGCGACGACGATCCGGGAATTGATGGCGGCGGTGAAACGGTGCGCCATACTCCTCACGAATGATACGGGACCCATGCACATCGCCTCCGCATTCCAGGTCCCGGTCGTCGCGATCTTCGGTCCGACCGATTGGCGCACCACATCGCCCGTCGGGAATGCCCATGCCATTGTGCGGCAACCGGTCGATTGCGCTCCCTGTCTGTTGCGTGAATGTCCCATCGACCATCGGTGCATGACAAGGGTGTCTGTCGAGCAGGTCTATGAAGCAGCAACGAAGCAGGTAGCTGGTCTCTCTGGTTCATCTCGTTTGTCTGGTTCCTCTGGTTCAAACCAAATAAACCAAACAAACAAGATCAACCAAACAAACCAGATGAACGTGCTCGACGGTGTCACCGTGTTTCTGGATCGAGATGGAACATTGAACTACGATCCAGGCTATCTGAAAGTCGCCGCTGAGTTAAAGTTGTTGCCAGGGGTTGGGCCAGCCCTGGCGCGTTTGAAAAGGGCCGGGGCGAGATTAGTGGTCGTGACCAATCAATCCGGTGTCGGCCGTGGAATAGTGACCCTCAAGGATCTGGAAGCGATCCATGCCAGATTGGAAGGTTTTTTGGAACAGGAGGACGCGGCGCTGGATGCGATCTATTTCTGCCCGCACCATCCTGACGATGGCTGCCGCTGTCGCAAACCGAATGTCGGAATGGTGGAGCGGGCTGTGTCAGAGTTGCACCTGGATCTCCGACGTTCCTATTTGGTCGGCGATCACGCGCGCGACATACAATTGGCGAACAGGGTGGGCGCCAAGGCTATTCTTATTACGACCGCGCCGGTGGACGCGCAGGCGTTGGATATGCTCAAGGCTGAACAGGCCATGCCGGATGCCGTGGCGAAGTCTATGGCTGAGGCAGTTGACTGGATTCTGGAAGATGCAGCGAAGAGCGCGAAAGGGCACGACGAGCGGAAAAAGCGAGACGGGCAAGACTCATGAACTGCTCAGGTAGATAGGTTGAAGGCGTTTAGGGGGCAAGCATGCGTGATCAAATTGAGGATTCATCGTTGCTTGAACCAAAGGTCGTAGAAACCGAGAAGGTTTTGAATGGCTTGTTTGGTGCTCTGCGAGATAATTTATAGCCTTCAGCCTGAATCCCTAACCTTATGCCAGACTATCGCCACATCTTGTTTATCAAGCCGAGTTCGCTGGGCGACATCGTGCATGCGATGCCGACCTGTGCGGCAATTCGTCGAGCCTATCCCAAGGCTCGACTGACCTGGCTAGTCAAGCGCCAATGGGCTGGTCTCGTCGAGCGCATTGACGGGGTGGATCGGGTGTGGCCTGTGGAATCGACGCTCACGGGGTGGCTCTCCCAGGTGTCCCTCCTTCGTGCAGAGCGCTTCGATCTCGTCGTGGATCTTCAAGGTCTCTTTCGGAGCGCCGCCATCGGCTGGCTCAGCGGATCTCCCCTGCTGGTGGGATTTGCGAACGGGCGAGAGGGGAGTCCCTGTTTCTATTCGAGGCGCGTGCCGGTTCCACAATTGGAGATGCACGCGGTCGATCGCTACCTGCTTGTGGCCAAGGCGGTGGGGGCTGTGGAGGTCGGTACGCCGGAGTTCCGTTTTTGCATCCCGCAAACCGATTATGATGAGGTCGATCACCTGTTGAGCCGATCCGGTGTGACGTCTGGAACAAGTTGGGTGGCGATGAATGTCTCTGCCCGGTGGCCGACCAAGCGATGGCCGGCTGCGTCGTTTGCCGAAGTCGCAGATCTGCTGAGGCAAGAAGGAAATGGCGCGGTGGTGATGATTGGCGGCCCTGACGAACGAGCGGATGTTGCCATGGTGAGCGGAATGATGAAGACTCCTGCCGTCGATCTGACCGGAGCCACGACAGTGGGGTTGCTGCCGGCACTCCTGAGCAAGGCGTCGCTGCTCATTACGAACGATTCAGGTCCGATGCATATTGCTGCGGCGATTGGTACGCCGGTCGTGGCTCTGTTCGGGCCGACGAGTGCGGTTCGGACCGGTCCCTATGGGGTGGGTCATCACGTGTTGACCGGGAATGTGCCCTGCAGACCCTGTTTCAGTCGGACGTGCCACAATACTCTGCCGTTGGAGTGTTTGCGAACGGTGTCGCCCGAACAAGTCCTGGCGGCGGTTCGCACGCAACGGTCCCTTCGGATGGTTCCCCGATGAATGTCCTCTTAGTCCGGCCTGACGGAATCGGCGATGAAATTCTGTGTCTGCCGGTCGCCTCCGCGCTACGTCGGCTCCTGCCAGAAGCGCGGATCACCTTTCTCTCCAGTGAGTATGCAGCCCCGCTCTTGGCTCACCATACGGATCTCGACGAGGTTTGGACGGTCACGGGCCGGGAATCCTTGCGCGAGCTGGTATCGTTGTTTCGCCGGGGCGTCGATGCCGTGGTGTTTCTCAAGCCGTTCAAGCGTTTGATGTGGGCGGCGTTCCTGGCGCGGGTTCCGATTCGAGTGGCGACAGGCTACCGCTGGTATAGTCTGTTGGCGAATCGTCGGGTCTATGAACATCGGAAAGATTTCTCCAAACATGAAACTGTGTATAACGTCGGCATGCTCGCGGGGCTAGGATTGCAGCCTGGCGTGGTGTCTCCACCGACACTCGTGCTGACTGATGAAGAACGAACGCGGGGACAAGAGCGGTTGCGCGGGATGGCGGCACCCAGGGTCGTGCTTCATCCAGGCGGGTTTGCGGCCCGGCGCTGGCGCGTTGAACACTATTATTCGCTCGCGCGTGAGTTGCATCGGAAGGGAGTGGGGGTGGTGCTGACCGGAAGCCAGAGAGAAGCAGATATGTTCAATCAGCACGTGATCAACGCCGCGCCGCTTCCTGCCTCGGTCCTGAATCTTATGGGGCAGTTATCGGTGCGTGAGTTGATGGCCGTGATTGCGGCGAGTCACGCGGTGGTTTCCGGCGCCACAGGCCCGGCCCATATTGCCGCAGCCTGCGACGTTCCGAATGTCAGCCTGTTCGATCCGCGGCGCAACAATCTTCCGACGCGTTGGCAGCCGCTCGGCAAGGGAGTCGTCTTGCGTCCTGATGTGCCGACCTGCGAAAAGTGTATTTACGAGGCCTGTCCCTATTGGGACTGTCTCGACCGGCTGACGGTGGGGACGGTGGTACAACAAGTATTGGATGTCACGAAACAGCCTGCTCCACTCAAGGTCGTGCATGTCTAAATTGTCGGTTTATGTCATCGCTTACAACGACGAGCCCAATATGCGGGCCTGCCTTGAGTCTGTGGCAGGCTGGGGCGATGAGCTGATCGTCGTGGATTCCCACAGTACGGATCGGACGGCTGTAATCAGCCGTGAGTTTACGAACAAGGTTTATCAAGTCGACTTCAAAGGATTCGGCAATCTGCGCAATCAGGCAGTCGCGCTCACGACCCATGAGTGGGTTTTTAGTTTGGATAGCGATGAGAGGATGACGCCCGAGTTGCGGGAAGAGATTCGACTGCTGCTCGACCGTGGACCCGAGGCGGATGCCTACTTCGTCCCAAGAAAGAACTATTTTTTAGGCCGGTGGATCGAACATTGCGGCTGGTATCCCGATTATCGGCAACCGCAGTTATTTCGAAAGGAACGGTTTCGTTATCGCGAAGAACTGGTCCATGAAAGCTTTGACTGTGACGGGCCGGTCGGGTTTCTCAAGAGTCCCGCGCTGCAGTATCCCTTTCGGGACATCGATCACTACGTGGCGAAACAAGATCGCTACTCGGATTTGATGGCCCGTCGCATGGCGGAGCAAGGCCGGCGGTTCTCCTCCCATCAATTGATCACCCATCCGCTCGGCGCGTTTCTAAAGATGTATGTGCAGCGGACCGGCTTCCTCGACGGTATGCCTGGCTTGATTCTTTCCGGACTCTATGCCTATTACACCTTCATGAAGTATGCGAAATTCTGGGAGCTCTCGAAACCATGAACCGTGTTTATCTGGTTCATCTTGTTTGTTTGGTTTATCTCGTGAGTAACCGGAGTAACCAGACAAACCAAATACACGAAACAACCAGACAAACCGTTCGATCCTTTAAACTATGAAGGTCAGCGGATTTACATTCGTACGGAACGTGGTGAAGTACGACTATCCGGTCGTGGAGTCGATCCGTTCCATTTTGCCGGTCGTCGATGAGTTCATCGTGAATGTCGGGCGGTGCGACGACGGCACGCTTGAGCTGATTCGTTCGATCGGCGGCCCGAAGATCAAAATCGTGGAGTCGGTCTGGGATGAGACGCTGCGAAAAGATGGGCTGATTTACGCCCAACAGACCAACATTGCGTTGTCACACTGTACCGGGGATTGGGCGTTCTACATTCAAGCCGACGAGGTCGTGCACGAAGACGACTTGCCCGTCATCCAGGAGGCGATGCGCCGCCATCTCGGCAATCCTGAGGTGAAAGGGCTCTTGTTCCGATATCTGCATTTTATCGCGGACTATTGGTCGACCAACCCCTGGTTCTACCACAAGGCTGTGAGGATCATTCGGAACAACGGTGAGGTCGAGTCCTGCGGCGATGCCGTGGGGTTCCATCTCAAGGCGACGCAGCAGTATCTCCAGAGCGGACCGAAAGAATGGATCGCCCCATCGGGCGGGCGCGTCTTTCACTATGGATGGGTGAAGGACCCTAAAACGATGGTAGAAAAAAAACGGGAGCAAGTGGCGGTCTATCATGGAGGCCACATCCCCGCCGCAGAGGCCAAGCAGCTTGCGCACGACAGCTTTCAGTTTGAGGACTATGCCATGTTGAAGGAATTCAGTGGGTCGCATCCAGCGGTGATGGCGGATCGTCTCCGATCCTCCAGGCGCTGGGCTGCCCGCCGCAATCGCTGGCTGAATCTCCAGTTTTATCAGGAAGTCCTTCGACGCGGGTTTCGGGGGTAACATGAGTGGTTGGCCGCGCGTCACATCATGCTGAGTATCATCGTCGCCGTGCACAATCAATTGGGGCACAACCAACTGTTCCTCGAAGGGATTCGCCGGTACACGACCGGTCCGTATGAAGTCATCGTCGTCGACAATCATTCGACGGACGGGTCGGCGGAGTTCTTTGAGGCGAACGGGTGCCGGGTGATTCGAAACGATCGAAACCTCTGCTATCCGGAATCGATGAACCTTGGCTCCGACTTGGCGAGCGGAGAGTTTCTGTGCCACATCAACAACGATTTGTACGTCGCGCCGAACTGGAACGGATTCTTGGTCGATGCGATGGAGCGACATGGTCTGCATGCCGCGTCGCCGCTGGGGCTGGAAATGATGCCGACTGCCTCCTTGACCGATTGGATGCAGGGACGCTGGGCGGCGATCGGGCAAGGACGGCTCTCCAGCGGAAAGGGCATCGACCAGCTGCGAACGATGATTCAGGCGATGTATGGCGATTGGGAACGCTATTGCGGGGAGGCGCACCGAGCGTTTGCCGGAAGGATGTTCGATGGGATCGTTGGGTCCTGCGTCATGATCAGGCGATCGGCCTATGACGCACTCGGCGGTTTGGACGAACGGATTCAGTCCGCTGACTGGGACCTGTACTACACTTTGCGCAAGCGCGAGCAGGTAATCGGGGATGTGAAGCGATGCATGGTCGTGGGGGCGTCGTTCGTGCATCATTTCATCCGGGCGACGATCAAGAGTAAGCGGGAGCCGTTTGCCTGCACCCATGAACGATTGACGATCGACCGGAAGTGGAGCCAGGCCGAACAAGCCGAGTTGTGGTGTAAGCCGGCCGAGTTTTCCACGTCGTCCTTCGGGCAGCAGCTCATTCGGCGTGTGGTGAAGCCTGTGAAGAAACTGGTCCAGGAGCTTGATCGCGCCACGGCTTGGCGCCGACTCTGGGTCAGTCCCGATCGTGTGGTCGATCAATACCGTCGGCAGTTTGAGCAGGCGGCGACCGTGCTGCCCAGAGGAATGCCGTCATGACCAGTGCCTCCGGTCTGCCCACCGTGGCTTGCGTGGTGATCACCAAGAATGAAGAAGCCAATATCCAGGACTGTCTGAGGTCGGCTCAGTGGGCCAATGAGTTGATCGTGGTCGATGCGGAGAGCTGTGACAAGACCGTAGAGTTAGCCCGTGCCTGTGGGGCGAAGGTCTTCGTGCGTCCCTGGCCCGGCTTCGGCCTACAGAAGAATTTCGGGATGGCACAGGCGTCGTCTGACTGGATTCTGATCCTCGATGCCGACGAACGAGTGACCGAAGAACTTCGTGGAGAAGTGCGGACCTGCCTCGAGCGATGGAGGCTGGGCGCTCCCGTGGCCTATCGGATTCCCAGGCGGAACTTTTTTTACGGAGCCTGGGTGCGAGGAGGCGGGGTCTACCCCGATTATCAAGTGCGCCTGTTTCGACGGGGGCTCGCTCAGTACAACGATGTCGCCGTACATGAAAATCTCATCGTCGATGGAGAGATTGGAACAGTGGTCGGGCACCTCGATCATTACACGGAGCGGCGCATTCAGGATCACTTCAAGAAGTTTGGGCTCTATACCACGCTGGCGGCACAGGAGAAGGCTAAGACGGTTCGGACGGTTGGCTGGATTGACCTGGTCTTCCGTCCCCTGGTGGTCTGGGTCAAAACCTATGTGCTGAAACAGGGGTTTCACGATGGAGTGCGCGGACTCATTGTCTGTGTGTTCGCCAGCATGTACACCTTTGTGAAATATGCCAAGCTGTGGGATGCAACGAGGCAGGATGCCTCTCAATTGGACCGCAGGTAGTGGGCACGCGAATTCTGTACGTGCATGGGATTGAAGCCATCGGCGGGGCAGAGCGCGATCTGATTGCATTACTGAAGGCGCTCGATCGACAGAAGTGGGAGCCGCATGTGGTCTGTCCCGGAACAGGCCCGTTCAGAGAGCAGCTCCATGCGATCGCCGTCCCCACTCATGCGCTCAGCCTTCCCCCCTGGAGAAAGCCCCTCACACTGTTTCAGCGCCGATCGGCGGTCCGGCGCCTGGGCGCTCTCGTGGATCAACTCGATCCAGCTATGATTCATGTGAACGATATCTGGTGGGTGCCCCACACCGTGAGGGCGGTCGCGCGTTATGTGGCTAAGTCCCTGTCGATCGTGGCCCATGTGAGACAGGAAATCGAGTCGGCGAAGGTGCAACGCTACGAGCTTGATCGTGTAGAGGCCGTCATTGCGATTTCTCGGCAGATTGAACAGTCGCTGATTGCCGGCGGGGTGTCGGCGAGAAAGGTCCGGACCCTCTACAGCGGCATCGATCTTTCCGAGAGACAACCTACGCATGATGACCAGGCGATTCGTCAGATGATCGGGCTTCCGAACGGAGCCGTCTTATTAGGCACCGTCGCCAACCTGTTCCCACGAAAAGGCTATGAGGTCATGCTTCGGGCTCTCCCGGCCATCGTCTGTGCGGTGCCCACGGTGCATTACGTGATCGTGGGCAGTGACGATCACGACTATGCCGATCGATTGAAGCGGCTCGCGCAGGAGCTGAAGATTGCCGATCGCGTGCATATTGTTGGCTTCCAGGACCCAGTTCAACCGTTCCTGGCTTCCCTCGATCTGTATGTGCACCCGGCACTCATGGAGGGATTTGGGATTGCGGTGGTCGAAGCGATGGCCATGGGAAAGGCCGTGGTTGCGACCACGACAGGAGGACTTCCCGAAGTCGTGGCGCAGGGAGAGACTGGCTTGCTTGTTCCTCCGGGAGATGTCGAATCATTAGCCGCAACCGTGGTGTCGCTCCTGGAAGACAAAGTCCGACGAGAGCAGATGGGCCGTTGTGGGAGGGCGCGTGCGCAGGAGCGATTCAGTCTCGATGCGTCCGTCATGCACATGGAAGCGTTATATGGTGAGGTGTTGGGAACTTAGAAGCCTCGGAAAAACTCTGTACCAGGCTGGAATCTCACTGGCTCGCACGGCTTGGACAATTGGAGAACTGCGCACAGGATGCTCAAAAAGGCTGTCCAGCAAGGCCGCAACGAGCGAAAAGGCGAGGCGTACGCTTCGGTACGTTGAGCCTTTGAGCGATGCGAGAACGATGCTGGCGGACTTTTTCAGCATCCTGTGAAGGGGAGAGGATGAGAATCGGTATAGATGCCAATCCGATGGTGGGCGACCTTGGCGGAGTGGGGTGGCACAGTTACCATCTGCTCCGCACGATGCTGGCACAGCAAGAAGGCATCGACTTTCTGGCCTATGCCAAACCGGGTGCTGAACAGCCTGCCTCTGTGAAAGCGTGGCCGGGCGTTGAACGGATTCAGTGGATGAACTCAAGCCGCTGGGGGATGGGGAAGAGGGGTTCGTCCGATGAATTGGATCTGTACCATGGGACCAACTTTAAGATGCAGACTGTCGGGCGCTATGGCGGGGTCGTGACCATTCACGATCTCTGGCTGGATCGCCACCCTGAGTATTCGAAGAAGATGTTGGGTCAATGGCCCTCGTCGTTCAAGACGAGACAGACTGCGCTGCGGGCCAGAAAAGCCATCACGGTGTCAGAATTTTCCGCGAGAGAGCTCGTGGAACTCTATGGTTTGAAACGCGAGCACATCAGGGTGATTCCCAATGGAGTGTCGGAGGATTTCGTGCCACGCCGGGACGACCAGTCGATGGCGGAGTTGCGAAAACGGATCGGTCTGAAGGCCGAGCATTATGTCTTATTTATTGGAGGGGCAGACCCGCGCAAGAATCACCAGATATTTCTTGAGGGCGCCGAGATGGTGCGGAAGAAGCTGGGATCGAGAATGTTGGTCCTTGTCGGCTCGCCGATCCATCCGTTTGGGGACTATGAGAAAACGGCTCGAAGGCGCAGCTTATTGGAAAAGGTGCTCTGCCCAGGACGGTTGTCCACGAACGATCTGCAGTTGTTGTATTCCTCCACCGATCTCTTCGTCTTCCCCTCGTTGTACGAAGGGTTTGGGATGCCTGTGTTGGAAGCAATGGCCTGTGGGGCGCCGGTGCTCACGTCCAATTCGACTGCGTTGGCGGAGGTGGCGGGTGATGCGGCCCTGTTGGCAGATCCTCAAGACGCGCGAGCGCTCGGAGAGGCGATGATCCGTGCGCTTGAGGATGAGTCGCTGCGAGCTGCCTTGAAAATCAAAGGATTCGCTCGTGCCAAGCAGTTCTCCTGGGAGCAGGCGGCGACCAAGACAGTTGCGCTCTATCGGGAAGTGTGTGGTGGAACTGTCTGAAAGTCGTAAGGTCTGAAAGTCTTCAAGGCGTGACGAGGACTTTCGACTTTATGACTTGATGACTTTGTGACATGGCAGCCATGCAAAAAATTCTGATCATCAAACTTCGCTACATCGGTGACGTTTTGTTGGCGACGCCGACCGTGAGAGCCATCAAAGTTGCGCGACCGGATGTGCAGGTCACGATGATGGTGAATCGCGGGACCGAAGACGTGTTGTCAGGAAACCCGGATCTGGACGAGATCATAGTCCTCGACAAAGGATCTCTGACGGCACAATCGCGTCTCGTTGCCGGGCTGCGTCGTCGGCGATTCGACACGGTGATCGATTTGACAGATGGAGACCGGTCTGCGTTTCTGAGTTGGATCAGCGGGGCGCCGGTTCGGATTGGATTCAACGACGAGCATCGGTGGCGAGTGCGGTGCTACACACAGGTGGTCCAGCCTGTGCCAGGTGTGCGGCACAGGATTGACCGGGATCTGGAAGCCCTCAAGTCCATGAGCATCCAAGCCGGCTCAAAGGATCCTCAACTGTGGCTGACGCCAGAAGAGGAGAGCAGTGCGGATCAACTGTTGGATCAACTCGGCGTTCAACGATCGCAGATGATTGTGATACTGCAGCCCGGCGCCCGGTACTGGTTCAAGGCCTGGCCTCCAGAGCGGTTCGCAGAGCTGGCCGATCATCTCACGTCCCAGTATGGTTGCCAGGTATTGATCGGAGGCAGCCGCCAGGACGGCGATCTCGCGCAACAGATTCGACAAATGGCGAAGAGTAGCCCCGTCATCATGGCAGGCCGTACGACCATTAAACAGTTCGCGGCCATCGCCAAAAAGTCAGCGCTCTTCGTTGGCAGCGATAGCGGTGCGATGCACATGGCCTCCGCAGTGGGCACTCCCGTGGTGGCGTTGTTTGGTCCGTCGAGCCCTCTTGAGTGGGGTCCTCGTGGCGGTCCTGTGGAGGTGCTCTATAAGGGGCTCGATTGCCGCAGCTGCTTTCATCCGACCTGTACAAGAGGCGAGGAGAATTGCATGAGGTTAATCGCGGTCTACGAGGTGTTTGCTGCCGCCCAGCGGCTTCTCTCTGTCGGGAAGCTTGGCGGTGCGGCCTCATACAGCTCTTCAGGTCGCTGACGTGATGTCTTTCCAGGTGCCAGTTTGTTTAGAGCTTGTACAGAGGTGACTCATGGGGCTTAGCCTTGATATCGGTTGTGGGGCGCATAAGCATCCCGGCGCGCTGGGAGTCGATCGGCGAAGCTTACCCGGGGTGGCCGTCGTCTGCGACTTTGAACAGGGTCTTCCCTTTCAAGATGGTAGCGTGACCACTGTGTTTCTGCACAATATCGTCGAGCACATGGACGATCTCATCGCGTTTATGGAAGAGCTGTATCGCATCTGTGAACCTGGTGCGAAGGTCTATGTGCGGACCCCCTATTATGCCTCTCGCGAGGCCTTTGTTGACCCGACACATGTGCGCTATATCACTGAGGCCACGTTTGAGTACTTCGATTACCAGAACTATTACGGGCTCAAGACAAACTTTAAAATTCGCTCCACGTACTTCAAGATGCGAAAACCGTTTAAGTTTATGCCGGGCTACTTCCAGAAACGCTTCCGCCGGTATCTGTGGAATGCATGTATAGAAATGGATATAGAGCTTGAGGCGGTCAAGCCCATCTGAGGGCCTTTGGGCCTTTGCGTGAAGGATATTCGATGCCATTGGTGAGTGTCGTGATTCCGGTGTACAACGGCGAGCGATTTCTCAGGGAATCGCTGGAGAGCGTTTTTGCCCAAACGTTTCAGGATTATGAAATCGTTTGTGTGGATGACGGATCTACGGACGGCTCGTGTGCGTTGCTGAAACAATACGGTGCGCGGGTGAGAGTGGTTCAGCAGGCGAACGCAGGCCAAAGTGCAGCGCGCAATGCAGGGGTCCGACAAGCGACCGGGGCGTTCG
>JANYBU010000187.1 GCA_025360665.1 Nitrospira sp. | reverse complement strand
ACAAGATCCGCGTCCTCCAGCGCCGGGCCTACGGCTACCGCGACGAGGACTACCTCAAGCTCAAAATCGTCGCCGCGTTCCTGCCGCCGTTGACTCGGAGTGCGGAAACGGACCCACTGTGATCCGCGAAGACCCCTTTTTCTTACCGTCCCGGCACAACAAAAATACTTGCGCAGGATGCTCAAAAATGCCGTTCAGCAAGGCCGCAGCGAGTGAAGGGGCGAGGCGTACGCTTCGGTACGTTGAGCCTCTGAACGATGCGAGAACGATGCTGGCGGACTTTTTCAGCATCCTGCTACAGCGCCCCCTCGGGAATTTGATCTAACTTATAGAAATCAATCGGGTCCAGTCGGCGCTGGGTCACTTCAGTCGGCTCGCTACCCTTGGTAAAGAGTTCGACGGTACTGGCCTGTCCCTCCTGCTCGCCATCAAGCAACCCCGTTGCCGGATCGACCTTGACGAACGTGACGCCTTCTGGAATGGTAAAGGCCATGACCGGTAGCGGCTTGAGCGCTTCCTGCATGAAATTAATCCAAATAGGCAGCGCGGCATGCGCCCCCGATTCCGTCTCGCCGAGTGAACGTCGATCGTCAAACCCGACGTAGATGCCCGTGACCAAGTTCGGCGCACCACCGATAAACCACGCATTGATAAACTCATCCGTGGTTCCGGTTTTCCCCGCAATCGGCCGCCCGATCACTTTGGCCGCCTGACCAGTCCCCTTTTGAATCACATCTTCCATCATGTTCGTAATCAAGTATGCCGTTTCTTTAGAGATCACAGGCAGTGCTTGCGGTTCCGCCTGTTCAAGCACCTTTCCCGCGTTGTCCTTCACGAACAGGATCGCATACGGCTCCGCACGGCTCCCCTGGTTGAGTAACACGCCATAGGCGGAGGTCAGTTCCATCAGCCCGACGGAGGATGAGCCCAACCCCAGCGACAGATCTGCCGCCAGAGGACTGGTGATCCCGACCGTTTTCGCAAACTCGATGACATTCTTGACGCCAACCTTATCCAGCAACCGGACCGTTGCGAGGTTGTGCGAGTGGGCCAGGGCATCCCGCAAACTCACCATGCCATGGATTTTCCTTCCATAGTTCTCCGGCTTCCACGCTTTTTCATCCTGGTCCTGCTCATAGACAACCGGCGCATCGAGGATCACCGACGCGGGGCTCATCCCCTGACTCACGGCCGTCGCATAAATGATCGGTTTGAAGGCGGATCCAGGCTGGCGGTGGGCCTGCACAGCCCGATTGTACTCGCTGCGACCGAAATCGTAGCCTCCGACCATGGCCCGAATGGCACCCTTGCCTGGCTCCAGCGCAATCAATCCTCCCTCGACGAGTGGGGTCTGTTCTAGTTGCACATGAACAACGTCACGATCCAGCTTCTTCACCATCACCTCGATGACATCACCGGGCTTCAGCACGTGCTTGAGATTCAGATTGATGACGACATCTTTCGCCGTATCCGACCCAGTAAGACGGCGCGTCGCCCAGGCCATATCGTCAAAGGCGAGTTTGGCCAGCGTCGTGCCGATCTGCACCAGATATTGATCCTTCGCCACTTTGGTGACGAACCCCTCGCGATAGTCTCCCACCTTCACCGCCTGATCAGTCGCCGCTGCAACAATGGGTGGGGTTGGTGCAGTCACATCGACCGTTCGGAGTGGGCCACGCCACCCTTGGCGCTTATCCAATTCGCGCAGGCCGGCCGCAAAGGCCGCTTCAGCAGCCTTCTGCATCTCCATGTTCAATGTCGTAAAGACCTTGAGCCCGCCCTTATACACCATCGCCTCGCCATACTTCGCGACCAGCAACTGTCGGATATACTCCACAAAGTAGGGCGCAGCCTGTACACCACCGGGACGCCGAAAAGTGAGTGTCTCCGCTGCAGCCTGTTCGCGTTCAGCCGTGGTGAGGAACCTCGCCTCTTCCATGCGCGCCAGTACATGCTCCTGTCGCTTTTTTGCGAGATCATAGGCCTTGAAGGGCGAATAATGGTTCGGCGATTTTGGGAGGCCCGCCAGAAATGCCGATTCCGCAATCGTGAGGGCGGAGAGGTCTTTTCCAAAGTACGTTTGAGCCGCCGAGGCGACACCATAGGCGCCTTGTCCGAAGTAAATCTGATTCAAATACAGTTCGAGAATTTGCTCTTTCGTCAGGACCAATTCCATCTTGTAGGCCAGAATTAACTCGCGGACTTTGCGGTCGAAGGTGCGTTCGGACGAGAGGAACAGCGACCGCGCCAACTGCTGGGTAATGGTGCTGGCCCCTTCGACCTTGCCCCCTCGGCGCACATTCTTCCAGGCCGCACGGAGCATGCCGATGTAGTCGAGGCCGGGATGTTCAAAGAACCGGACATCCTCAACAGCGATGACCGCACGTCGCAACCGTTCGGGGATGTCTGCCACCGGGGTCAGGATGCGACGCTCGATGAAAAATTGACCGATGAGCCGCTGATCAATCGAATAGACCTGCGTCACCAGGCTTGGCTGATACGTCCCTAACAGCTCTAACGCGGGAAGGTCTTTCGATAGGTGCCAGACCAACCCGCCCACCGCTAGCCCCCCTACCAAGATTGCCGCCCCTAGGCCTAAGAGCGAGATCTGCCACCAGCGCCATGAGCGACGAGGTGGTGGTTGACGAAGCGGATCCTGTAGATGTATCGGCCGATCCATCATGGTTACGCGGGGTTACCTTCGAAGGAGGCTTGGTTTCCGGAGAAGAATGCCACTGTCACCATACCGTGGGAGCCCTCGAAACTCAAGCAAATGCCGGCGCGCTGGCCCCCACATCTTCCTGCCGGCATCGCTTGTACCGGACGTCATGCTTCAGGTATACTGCTGTACGACGCCTGGATTCCTGGGCGTCTTTTTTTTGGAGCATGCAGCAATATCTATGGATCAGACAGCCACAACAGAATCTCCCGTCGCAGCCGATATCGCTCCTAAGGGGCGTCGTAGCGACATTCGAAATATCGCCATTATCGCCCACGTCGACCATGGCAAGACGACGCTGGTTGACGCCGTGCTCCGACAGACCCACGTCCATCGCAAGATCGACGACATGGGCGAGCGGATCATGGACTCGATGGACCAGGAGCGCGAGCGCGGCATCACGATTCGAGCCAAGAACGCCAGCGTCATCTACAAGGGCGTGAAAATCAATATCGTCGACACGCCGGGGCATGCCGACTTCGGTGGTGAAGTCGAGCGGACCCTGCGCATGGTGGACGGCGTCCTCATCTTGATCGACGCAAAAGAAGGCCCCATGCCGCAAACGACTTTCGTGTTGAGGAAGGCCTTAGCGCTCGGCCATAAAGCGATCGTCGTCATCAACAAGATCGACCGGCCGGACGCCATCATCGACGACGTGGTGAATCGGACCTTCGACTTGTTCGTCCATCTCGGTGCGACAGATGAGCAGCTCGATTTCCCGATCGTCTACACCGCCGCGATCAAAGGCACCGCAACGAACGACATCACAAAGCCAGGCACAGACATTACGCCCCTCCTCGACACCGTCCTGGAAAAAATCCCCGCACCGGCCATCAACGCCGACGCGCCCCTCCAGATCCTGGTCCTCTCTCTGATTCAGGACCTCTACAAAGGCAAGATGGGAGTGGGGAAGATTCAATCCGGTTCGATCGCCCGCCGACAGAATGTAGTCGTACTCGGGAAGGATGACGCCAAGTTCCCCGGAAAAGTTTCAGACCTCGCAGTCTATTCAGGGCTTGAACGGACGGATATCGAACGCGCGGAGGCAGGAGAAATCGTCGCGGTGGCAGGCCTGGTCGAAGTGAGCATCGGCGATACGATTGCTGACGCGGAACATCCGGTCGCACTGACCCGAGTTACGGTCGACGAGCCGACCGTCCAAATGACCTTCTCCGTGAACAATAGCCCGTTCGCCGGACGGGAAGGCAAATACCTGACCTCCCGACATTTGCGCGATCGACTCTTCAAAGAGCTCGAGACCAACGTGTCGCTGCGCGCGCAAGAAACAGATAGTGCGGACAAGTTCCTCGTCGCCGGTCGCGGCGAGTTGCATCTTGGCGTCTTGATCGAACAAATGCGCCGGGAAGGGTACGAGCTGCAAGTCTCGCAGCCGGAAGTGATTGTCCACCGGGATGGGGACAAGGTCCTCGAACCCTATGAGGAACTGACCATCCAGGTACCGGAAACCTATCAAGGCGCCGTGATTGAAGAGCTCGGCAAACGCCGCGGCGAGTTGCGCCACATGCGGCTCATCCATTCTGATGCCGGGCCGAGCGAAATGCACCTGGAGTACCATATCCCCACCCGCGGCATCATGGGGCTCAAAAACCTCTTGGTCGCCAAGACGCGGGGCACCATCATCATGCACCATGTCTTCGTCGCGTACGAACCGGTGGAGCAGCGCGACCTCGCAGTGGCGACACACGGGTCACTCGTCGCGTGCGAAGACGGAACCAGCACCGGCTATGCTATCTTCATGACCCAGGATCGAGGGACCATGTTTATCGGCCCTGTCGTGGAGGTCTATCGCGGGATGGTCGTCGGCGAGAACAGCCGGGACGAAGACATGGACGTGAACGTCTGTAAAGAAAAGCAGCTGTCCAACATGCGGGCGTCGGGTACCGATGAGGCCTTGGTCCTCACGCCGCCACGGGAAATGGGCTTGGAGTTCGCGCTCGAATATATCGGCCCGGATGAACTGATTGAGGTGACGCCGAAGAGTCTGCGTATTCGCAAACGGATACTCAACTCGGATGACCGCCGCAGGGCCAAGAAATCCAGCAAATAATCTCCTTGCAGCGATGAGAATCAAGAAGAAAACCCCCAAGCCTTCCGCCCGCCGCCCCCCACTCTATTTTGTCGGCTATCGGGGGACTGCGCCGGCCACAGACGAACTGAAGACCTGGTACGAACGGGAATATGGCGGGCCGCTGATCATTCGCCACGAAGCGGGCTCAGCAGAATCATGGCACGCGTCGCACGGCCCTTGGTCGGCCCATGTCGTGATGCCGCTGCCGATGAGCCACGTTTCCGACGTGATGAAGCAGTTGGCTTGGGAGCACGACGTGATGGGCGCAGTCGCCCCTTCCCTCGTATCCCCGCGAGACATGCCGGACACGATACTCTTTGCCTCGCGACTCGCCCGGGGTCTCACCCTCCTCACTCAAGGCACAGCCCATGACATCATCACCAACCAATACGTGAACCCGTCGGATTGGCAGGATCGTCCCCTCACCCACTTCGTCGCCGGCGATCACATCCCGATTATGCAGAACGACGATGAACAGAGCCGCCGGACCTGGTGCTACACCCTCGGCCTCAGCAAATTCGGGGTGGATGAACTCGAAGCATTTCTTCCTCCCGGGCTTCCAGACCAGCCTGTACGCGATCTCCTCAGGGAAACGGCAGACGAATTGATCAGGACTGGACAGTCGCCAAAAGTCGGAAGCCATATCCGTGTAGGACTTCTGGGCCAGAGCATTGAGATTACCAACCACCGCACCGCCTCACCATCCGGACGCATGCTGAGTTTTCGAGAAATTCGGCAATTACCATAATTTTCAAGTCTCATCAGGCACTTACAGGCTACTCAGGCCTCTTCTAGCAGACTGAAGAAAACCTATGTGGGCACGCCAGAACTTCACTGATTCGCACATTTTGGATAACAGGAACGCGCCATGCTGGATGCTCAAAAAGGCCAGACATCTCACCCGCCCAACCCCGGCGCGCCGAGACGCGCCGTTCCGCGGGCAAGGCCGCAGCGAGCTGTCACTTTAAAGGGGTGGGTGGGATGATCCCAACTGCGCGCGGCCAACGAGGGCCTTCTGAAGCCGCGCGTTGCGCGAGCAAGGGGATCGTCCCGGCTACCCCATCCCCCTTTTCAGCATCCTGCTAGGCCTTCAGGACCGTTGACAAGGTTTCTAGCCGCACGGTACAAAAACGTATACGACTGTGTCAGAGGCCTGACTAAACCTAGCGAAGGAGGCATCCAGATGAGTGACGTAGCAGCAGAAATCAAGGTGGGCGATACTGCACCGGATTTTAACTTAAAGGATCAGGACCAAAAGGACGTGAAGCTGAGCGACTATCGCGGCAAGAAAAATGTGGTGCTCTGCTTCTATCCCCTGGATTGGAGCCCAGTCTGTCAAGGCGAGAACAAGTGTTTGACCGACGACTTCCCCAAGTTCCAATCGGCCAACGCGGAACTCTTCGGCGTCAGCTGCGACAGCTTCTTCTCGCACAAGGCGTGGGCTGATTCCATGGACCTCAAGCA
>JANYBU010000143.1 GCA_025360665.1 Nitrospira sp. | reverse complement strand
GCGGTAGGTTCAGGCGATCAACGCAACACCATCTGGGATACGGTGGAGTTGGAGGGTGATCGTGATGACACACATGGGGCGTCCGGGCTTGTCTGCGGCCCAGAAAGCGGAATTGTGGCATCGATGGAAGCAGGGGCAGTCGTTGAGCGAGATCGGGCGGGCACTCGGCAAGCACGCCGGATCGATTCATGGCGTGGTGTCATCGAACGGGGGATTCATTCCTCCCGTTCGGAGGCGGTCGCGCTGGGCGCTGACGCTCGCGGAGCGAGAAGAGATTTCGCGTGGCATGGCGGCAGATCGCTCCATCCGGCAAATTGCCGCTATGCTCGGTCGAGCGCCATCAACGGTCAGCCGTGAAATCACCCGCTGTGGTGGGGCGCACACATATCGCGCCGCTGAGGCCGACGCGCAAGCCTGGAAGCGCACGCGACGCCCCAAGCCCTGTCGACTCGCCACCTCCCCTACGCTCCAGTGGATCGTCGCGAGTAAATTGACGTTGGATTGGTCGCCCGAACAAATCGCGGGGTGGCTCAAGCGGGCATTCCCAGATCAGGGAACGATGCGTGTCTCCCACGAAACGATCTATCGCAGCTTGTTCATTCAAGCCCGAGGGGTGCTCAAGAAATAATTAATTGGGCATCTCCGATCCAGACGCATGATGCGGCGGGCAAAGCGTGCGAGTACGGCTGGCCAGCCACGCGGGCAGATCATTGATGGTGTCTCCATCCGCGACCGTCCTGCTGAGGTGGAAGACCGGGCGATTCCCGGTCACTGGGAAGGGGACTTGATTGCTGGGTCAAAGAATACGCACATCGTCACCTTGGTGGAACGGCAGTCGCGCTTCACGATGCTGGTGAAGGTGCCGGGGAAAGACACCGCCAGCGTGGTGACGGCGCTGAGCACACAGGTACGGCAACTGCCATCGGCATTGCGCCGGTCGATAACCTGGGATCGAGGGATGGAATTGGCTCAGCACAAACGATTGACGATCGATACAGAGGTACAGGTCTATTTTTGTGACCCACAAAGCCCGTGGCAGCGGGGCACGAATGAAAATACGAATCGTCTGCTGCGCCAGTATTTCCCGAAAGGGACAGACCTCTCACGCTACTCCCAGGCAGACTTGAACACGATCGCGTTACGCTTGAATCAACGGCCACGGAAGACGTTGGGATTTCAGACGCCAGCGGCTATATTGGAGGCAGGTGTTGCTCTCACCGGTTGAACCTACCGCGGCTTTTTTTAAAATGTCACGCTCCTCGGTGACCCGCGCCAATTCTCGCTTGAGGCGGGCCAGTTCAGCGGCCGGTTCAGCCTGCCGGCCGGACCCCGGAAATACCCCACCATGGGCCGCGACGTCCTTGTGCCATTTGTAGAGCCGATTGCGGGGAATGCCGAGTTCACGGGCGATCTCGGCGGCCGGGCGTTGGCCGGCGTTGAGCAGTTGCACGGCTTGCCGCTTAAACTCGGGAGTAAACCGTCGTCGTGGCACCATGTCACACCTCCTCGGGGGCGTATCGTGCCCCCTTTTGAGGTGTCCGCCAAACCCGGGCTAGCTCAACTGTGCTTTGGATGGGCGAGAAGGCAAGTCGTGGAACAGGGCCGTACAGGCCAATAATTCGCAACCCCGATCCTGTAAGTCTTAATCAGACGTACAGCTCAGATAGAATCGTGAGTCCCACCCCTTCCGCCACCGCTGGAGAATGCTCTCGGGGGAGGTCATCTCAAGCACAACTTGGGTCTTGATCTGCGCCTCCACCATCTTCCGAAGACAATAATTGAACGGCATGAGCACGAGCGAAAGCCCACCGAGATCCTGTATTTGCAAGCCAGATTGGGGCAGGGCATCACATTTTATTTACACCGGTGACGGGGTCGTTCGCTAAGGAGGGAGGGGTCATATGACAAAGTAGCTGTGGTGTGGGGATGGGTGGCAGGATTCAGCGTCATGGTGGTCCTGATTGGCTGTGCGGAGGCGGAGCGGATGCCGGCAGGGAAGACTCTGTACGACTGGCTTGGCGGAAAGTCCTTGATTCCCGCAGTCGTTGATCAGTTTGTGGCTAATGTGGTCGCCGATATCAAGATCAATGGCCGGTTTGCAACCACCGATATTTGGAAACTCAAGGGTCACCTTGTCGATCAAGTCTGTATGGCGACTGGAGGACCTGGTGAAAGCGCTGGATATGTTCAAAGTGCCGGCGCAGGAAAAGGGCGAACTCCTGGGTCTTCTCGGACTAATGAAGAAGGATAATGTCGAAGCTCCGTAAATACCATGAAGCGATGGGGGCGGACCAATCCGTCCCCACTTGTTTCTATACATTTCTATACAGAAGAGGCTAGATGGTGTGATGGGTGGTGATGAGGACGGCGCCGAGGTGCCGGAGCCGCTGAAAGTAGAGCCGACAACTATCATCAAGCTCGTCGGTCAGGTTATCCAGGTCGGCGACACAATCTTCGACGATCCCGAGCCGCTGGGCATCAAGGCCCTCAGGACTATCGAGGAAATACACCACGCATCCGCTGATCACCGTGTCCAGTGTCATCAGCGGCCCCTCATGCGGGCTTCCCACTTGAGGCCATCGCTCCTCCTTGTGGGCTTCCCAGAGGGACAGCACGGCATCCCGATCCATTCTGTATTTCTCCTAAGATTCTGCGTGACTCAGCTCCGACCGATCCACCCTAGCGCATAGAGTAACAGGACCGCAAGTGCACAGTGACTAAGCTCCCAGAACCGGAGGTCGACGTCTTCTCGGCCGATACACCAATCGATGGCCGGTTCACGCCACGAGTGTGCTCCGATCGACAGGAAGGCTCCTTTGGCGATTATGCCTCCCGACGTCATCATCCAGAGCCATTGGTAGGCAGTTCCTATGCGGCGAAGAGCAAGAAGACGCCTCCGATGATCGGGAGAAGCTCCCACCGCAATATCGCAGGGAACTGCTGCAGCAATTCGCGGGCCTGCGTGATGACGTAGCGGGGAGCCACAAGGAGGGCCATGCCGTCGGCCAGCCAAATCCCGGCGAGTGCGGCCAACGCATAGTCCTTCAAGCGAGAGACCCCGACAGTACGCGACCCCCGCCCACATGATATGTAAAGCTCACGGGTAGAGTCCGCGATGGAGATGAGCTTGGGCGACTTTATCGATCCCGCTCATCAAGGCGGCCATACGCATGGAAGTTTTTTTGGAGACGGAAAACTGTAATGTCCGATGGAAAGCGGAAGTCAGAATGTCTTGCAGGCGCTCCTGAATGTCAGTAGCTTTCCAGAAAAATCGTTGCACATCCTGCACCCACTCGAAGTAGGACACGATTACGCCACCGGAGTTGGCCAGGATGTCCGGAATGATAAAGATCCCCTGGTCCTGCAGAATGCGATCGGCATCCAGGGTCGTCGGACCGTTCGCCCCTTCGGCGAGAATCCGGCAGCGCAGTTTCGCGGCATTACGTTCGGTGATCACCTCGGATAGCGCGGCGGGGACCAGCACGGTGCAGTCGAGTTGCAGCAATTCGTCGTTGGAGAGCCAGTCTCCCAGCTTGGTGTCACGGAGGGATTGGCCCCTGGTCTTGTAGCGTGTGAGGAGCTCAGGAATGTCCAAGCCGCTCGAATTGTGGATGCCTCCGTTCACGTCACTCACTGCGATGACGCGTGCGCCAGACTCCTGCATGATGCGAGCGGTATGGGCCCCCACGTTGCCGAAGCCCTGGATGACCACGGTTGTGTTCCGAATGTCGAGCTTGAGGTGACGAAGCGCTTCCATAGTGACGTAGACCACACCGCGGCCGGTGGCCTCCTCACGTCCGAGGCTTCCTCCGATCGATAAGGGCTTGCCTGTGACGACGCCTGGCACCGAATACCCCACCTGCTGACTGTATGTGTCCATGATCCAGGCCATCACCTGGGCGTCTGTGCCGACGTCCGGGGCAGGCACGTCTTTTTCCGGCCCGATCAGCGGGAAGATTTCCGCTGTATAGCGCCTGGTCAATCGTTCTAATTCTGGCCGCGATAACTGTTTTGGGGCGATCGCCACGCCACCCTTGGCACCGCCGTAGGGCAGGTCGGCTAATGCGCATTTCCAGGTCATCCACATTGCCAGTGCTGCAACCTCCCCAAGATTCACGTCCGGATGGTAGCGAATACCGCCTTTTGAGGGGCCGCGGGAAGAATCGTGCTGTACACGATAGCCGGTATAGACCTCGACCCGGCCGTCATCCATCCGAACAGGCACGCTGACAATCAGCGACCGCTGTGGAAGTTTCAGCCGCTCGCGTAAATTGTGATCAAGCTCCATGGCTTCGGCTGCTTGATCGAACTGCGCAACTGCCAGTCGGAAAGTCGGCGTGTCGAGTTCGTGCATGGGGTGTTCCTTTCGTCAGGTTTGCAGCGGGGACGTCGATGTGAGGTGGTGATCATGGTGCCCCAGCCTCATGACGTCGGGCGAGAGACTCATCCATTGAATGTTGAATGTTCGCGCGAATTCCTGCGCCACCTGTTGCGCGACGACTGAAGGCGACAAGGCGGACTGCCGGACCTTGGCCATGGATGTGATGTGGCACTGAGCCAGGCCGCAGGGCATGATATGGGAAAAAGGGGATAGGTCCAGATCAACGTTAAGCGCAAATCCGTGAATCGTGACCCCATGATCGATCCGGACGCCGATCGCGGCAATCTTCGCATCAGCATGATTCCGGCGCACCCAGACGCCAGGTTTCTTCTCGAGGCGATAGCCTTCAATCCCCCATCGCGCGAGTGTATGGATCAAGACCTCCTCCAACTTCCGTACATACTGTTTCGGTCCTGAGCAATAATGTGACAGTTTGAGGATGGGATAGCCCACAACCTGTCCAGGTCCATGGTAGGTAATCGAGCCGCCACGATCTACGGACTGGAGGCTGGCGCCTGTCCGGCGGAGGGCCTCTTCCCCGCAGTCCCAATGTGCTGGTTGGGTGGTACGGCCCAGGGTATAGACTGGCGAGTGCTCAAGGAGCAACAATACATCCCCTTGTCTCTCCGCAATCCGTTCTTCCTGTAGCTGTTTCTGAATTGTCCATGCCTCGGCATAAGGGATCGGTTGCGAAAATCTGACGAGCGTACCCACTTGTGGGGTAGGCATCGGGAGAGGCTCGCTCCCCTGTCCTGGGAAATCGCGGCCCGGGTGTGACCCATCGGCATGACTCATGGGACAGCCTTCGGTAGCGATGGTTTCTGAAGTGCGATCGTGGACTGGGCGTTCTTTCTCTGAATGGTCAGTTGCAGGGTCGGCTGGTCTCCGGACTGTCGGAGGGAGTGCCAAAAGTCTCCGAGATTGTAAATCTGATGTTGGTCGACGGTGGTAATGATGTCGCAATTCTGGAAGCCTCCGACGGCGGCTAGACCTTTCGGCTCGACATTGAGAACCAGGACACCGTGGTCGCCTTCCAGCCCGAAACTGGCCATGATGCTCGCGGTGATGGTGAGAGGCGTGAATCCGAGATCGGGACGGAGGACTGACCCGCGGACGATCATTGATTGAATATGTGGGTATATGGCATCCATTGAAATCGCATAGCTAATGGCTTGAGCGGACGGGGCGATGGCCACGTTGATGCCGATCACATGACCCGACAGATCTACGAGCGGACCTCCGCTATTGCCAGGGTTAATGGCGGCATCGGTTTGGATCAGGCCATAGAGTGTTTCGCCGTCCGGGGTGAGCACCGAGCGATCTACCGCGCTGACAACACCCACCGTGACGGTCGAGCCTCCCTTAAGCGCGAGGGGGTTGCCGATTGCGACGACCGACTCGCCGATCTCAAGCACCGGAGAAGGGCTCAGCGTGGCGGGAACCAAGTCCGTCGCCGTGATTTTGACGAGGGCCAGGTCGAGCAGGAAGTCACGGGCGACGACACGGCCTGGGGTGAGTCGTCCGGTTGAGAGCCCCACCGTTAGGCTCTTGATTCCCGCTACCAGGTGATTGTTCGTCAGGATGTATCCGCTCTCGTCGATAATGACGCCGGACCCAGACCCCGATTGGGCTTGCGAGGGAGTTGCCGGTACGCCGCGCGTGAGAATGGTGACGACCGAGGGACGTACTTTCGCCACGACCGCGGGGACCGACAGGGATTTTTCGTGGGAGGGGGCCGACCCAATCGGCGGTTCAGCGTAGGCGATCAGCCCGTCAAGTGCCAGGGCGATGACAAGGAGGAGAAGGAATGGAATTGTGAAGAAACGAAAGAGGAGGGAACTCGTCTGTGTTGTGCGCACACTCGTCATGGGGCCTCGTCTACTCGAGTCGGCCTCATTGTCGCACAAGTGCTCTCAGGGTGAAAGCCGTAGAACAGAAAAGGGGCGAGACCGATCCTCGCTCCTTTCTGCTTCATGAGTCTGTGGCTTACTGGATGGCGGCAAACATTTCCTTAATCTCGGGGGTCTTCAGTTTCTTGAGCGCTTTCGCTTCGATCTGGCGAATCCGCTCCCTCGTCACTGAGAGGCTCTGCCCCACCTGCTCCAGCGTGCAGGACTGATCGTGGCCGATACCGAAGCGTAGCCGGATGACGGTTTGCTCTCGGGGCGTGAGCGTGCCGAGAATGCGCTCGAGCTGATGCGACATTTCCGTCCGGTGCACATGGGCATCGGGTGGGACAGCTTGCAGGTCTGGGAGCAGCTCCCCGAATTCTGTGCTTCCGTCGCCCACCGGCTTCTCCAGGGCGACCGGCTCTTGAAAGGCCTGCACGGTTTCATGGAGTCGCTCCGGTCTCATCCGTAGCACCTGCGCCACTTCTTCGAGTCGAGCCGGACGGCCCAGCTGTTGTCCGAGTCGCCTGGTCACGCGGAGGATGCGGTGCGAAGCTTCAGTCTGGTGAACCGGAATGCGAATGGTCCGCGATTGATCCGCCAGCGCGCGCGTGATGCCTTGACGGATCCACCAGGTTGCATAGGTGCTGAATTTGAACCCTTTGCGGTATTGATAGCGCTCGGCCGCCTTCATCAACCCGATATTTCCTTCTTGCACGAGATCCAGCAACGTCAGGCCGCGGCCCGTGTAATGTTTTGCGATATCTACGACGAGGCGCAGGTTGCAGCGCACCAATTCGTCCTTTGCCCGTTCGAGCACGATCCGAGCGGAGCGGAGGGTGGCCAGCTCTTCCTTGAGCTGTTTAGCGATGGTCACCGGAAGCTTCTGCTGCCCCGTCCCCTGCTTGATCATCTCGGTGAGACTCTGCTCGGCCTTATCGATCGCGGTCGCTGAGAGTCCGCTCAGATCTCTGACCGTCTGGAGTGTCTGTTGCACCTCGAGCGCAGAGTCCGAACGCTTGAGCCGGGGGAAAACTCGCATAGCTTGTCGTAAGGCCTTCCGAATGGTGTTGGTTCCGTAATCGATCTTCTTCGCCAGCTCAACTTCTTCTTCTCTGGTCAATAGAGCGCGTTCGCCGAAAGAGCGAAAGTAGAGTGACTCCAACATGAACGGGCCGCCGCTCACGGCGGTACGAGTCACCGTCTTCGTCGGCTCCTCAGGTTGTTCCTCTTCGGATGTATCTCGACCGATCACATCCAAGAGGTCGCTCGCCTCGGGATCGTCTGCATCAACGTCCTTTGTAATCGTGGCAAGTTCTTCCGGCTCAGGGGTTGGGAATAGATTCTCTTTCATGTCGTCGCCCCTCCTCTGACTATCTGATGTTTTGCTCCGCATGGTCGTGACCTCAACAGGCTTGCGTTCTATTGCTCTACTCTATGAGAGACAGCTATCCGTCAAACGATTCATTCCGGGCTCTGTGCTGTTGGGCTGCCCTCTCGTCTCTCTACGCAGCAAGTCCTGTGCTGGATTGTTGATGAGAATGCCTGATCGCAATCCTATGGAAAAAACAGCACTATTAGAATGGTTTAATGAGGATGTCTTGGTGGAGGTGAGGCAACCTTGCTGCAGGTGTGTAGGGATGGCTATCGGGCAACAGGCCCAATCGTCACATCTACTTCTGGGTCCGCTTATTTAAAATGGGTGATCGTATCCGTAGGGATAGGGAAATTCATGGTGGAATTTCTCTCCGCCGCGATTTCGACGAGCCTCTGAAGGTAGAGCAGTGCAATAGTGGGATCATCTCCCCAAGAAGGCACTTGGTAGATGTCAAGAAATCCGTCATCGTGATCGTTGCCTTGTTGAAAACCCGGCGCAGCACTTCTAGAATGGGACCCCGATGTCACATTTTCAATCAGGCGAGCGTATCCATCTGGTCGACAAGAAAGGGCGGCAGTATGCCCTGACCCTGAAGGCCGGAGATCTCTACCAGCTGAGCGGTCACAAAATTGCCCACGACGACTTCATCGGGAAGCCGGATGGTTCTCTAGTCACGCTTTCCGGCAACAAGACGATGTTGGCGCTCAGGCCGACGTTCGGTGACTATGTGCTGAAGATGCCGCGTGGCGCGCAGGTGTTGTATCCGAAGGATCTGGCGCTCATTCCGATGTGGGCGGATGTCTATCCTGGCGCGCGCGTGTTCGAGGCGGGAACTGGCTCTGGGGCATTGACGATGGCTCTCTTGCGCGCCGTGGGCCCGCGTGGTTTGGTGGTGACCTACGAAGCCCGTGAGGATTTCGCGCGAACGGCGATGACGAATATTGAACGGTACATGGGCGCGGTGCCGAATCTCATCCCGCTTCGCCAAAACGCCTACGAGGGGATCAGTCTGCTCGACGATGGTCTGCCCTTCGATCGTCTCGTCCTCGATCTTCCTGAGCCCTGGCAGGTGGTACCGCATGCCGCACAGGTTCTTCGTTCTGGCGGCATATATCTGAGCTTTGTTCCCACTGTCCCTCAAGTAGTGCAGACGGTTGAGGCCCTTGAGCGAGCGACGGTTTTTGGTATGGTCGAAACATTTGAAACGCTGTTGAGGACCTGGTCGATTCGGGGCCGTAGTGTGCGTCCGGATCACCGAATGGTCGCCCATTCAGGCTTCATTACAGTGGCCAGAAAAATTGAATCTGGCTTGTGGCCCGCAGCTCAAGCTGCTGAGTCCGTAGGTGAGCCCGCTGATGCTCACGAAGAGCGAGAGGATAACGCGCAATGAATCGGTTGAGTGGAAAGGTTGCGGTCGTCACAGGAGGCAACGCGGGTATCGGTGAAGCGATCGCGAAAGCCTTTGCGTGTGAAGGGGCATTGGTCGTGATCACCGGGAGACGGCAAGGGGAGCTGGATCGGGTCGTGAACGACATTGTGAAGGAGCAGGGCAAGGCCTTTGCCGTTGCCGGATCAGTCACAGATGAACCCCATGTCCAGGAGACGGTGCGTCGGACTGTGCAGCAGTTCGGGCGGCTCGATATCCTCGTCAACAATGCCGGAATCGGGGATTTTGGGAAGCGTCTGCATGAGATCGATGATGCGACATGGGCGCAGGTCCTCGACGTCAACCTGACCGGGGTGTTCCGCATGACGCGAGCCGCCCTCCCGCAGATGTTGAAGCAGGGGAAGGGCGCGATCGTCAATATCTCCTCCATCGCGAGCCTGGTCGGGCTTCCCACATTGTCGGCCTATGCCGCTTCCAAGGGGGCGCTCGATGCCATGACCAGAGCCCTCGCGGTTGATTACGCCAAGGAGGGCATTCGCTGCAACGTGGTGAACCCAGGACTCATCGATACGCCAATGGCCGCTCCGCTGATGAGCAACCCTGAACAACTGGACCCCATTCTGTCACACTATCCTATCCGTCGAGCCGGGAAACCTGAAGAGGTGGCCAATATGGTTCTCTATCTGGCCTCCGACGAGGCAGCCTGGGTCACAGGCGGGACCTTTCCTATCGATGGAGGGATGACCATCTCGTGAGCAGGCGTCCCCTGCGAATGGTGAAGGTCACCGCCGCGGCGATGGGTGCCCGTCAGTTGGCCCGAAGACGAAGCAGAAGTCGCGGCTTCTCAAACCTATGGAAATCAACGCGCAAACTCAGTTCTGCGGCGTAATCGGCAATCCCGTCGAGCATTCGCTCTCACCCGCGATTCACAATGCCGCGTTTCAGAAACTCGGGCTGAACTTCGTGTATCTGGCGTTCCGCGTGGAAGCGATCGGCGATGCAATCAAGGGTCTTCGCGCCCTGGGCAATTTTCGCGGCGCCAGCGTGACCATCCCCCACAAGGTGGCGGCCGTTCCGTTACTTGACTCTATCGAGCCGACCGCACGTCATATCGGCGCGATCAATACCATTGTGGCTGCGGGCGGGACCCTCACTGGGTATAACACCGATGCGATCGGCGCCTTGCGCGCGCTTCGTGAGGGCGCGGTTGCCTTGAAAGGGCGTCAAGTAGCCATAATCGGCTCCGGAGGCGCTGCTCGCGCGATCGCCTTCGCGCTCGGGACAGAGGCTGGGATCGATCGTTTGACCATATTAGGAATCGATGACCGGGAACGCTCAGCCTTGGCCCAAGACCTTCAGTCGAAGACCGGGGTGACCGTGCAAGAATTGCCTCTTGATAAGGATACATTGCAAAAGGTTCTGCCGGATACTCATGTGCTGATCCATTGCACACCGATGGGCATGTCGCCTAATGTGCATGGGACCCCTGCGCCGGCAACGTTGCTCCATGCGGGGCTGACGGTCATGGATATCGTCTACAATCCTCGGGACACCCAGTTGCTGAAGGACGCGAAGGCGGCTGGCTGTCGTGTGATTCCAGGGCTCGAGATGTTTCTTCATCAAGCCGTGGCGCAGTTCGAACTCTGGACCAATCAGGCTGCTCCTGTTGACGTCATGCGCGCCGTCCTGGAATCCCGCTTCTCATGAACATCGTGTTGATTGGCTATCGGGGGACCGGTAAGAGTACGGTGGGCAGGCTGCTTGCGGCGCGATGGGGACGAGAGTTCGTGTCAACCGATACGGAGATCGTCAAGCGTGCGCATCGTACGATTCCGGAGATTGTTGCCCAAGAGGGATGGGAATACTTTCGCGATTTGGAGTCCGATATTTGTAAAGAACTTGCCGTCCGTGACCAGCTTGTGATCGATACCGGCGGTGGGGCGATACTTCGCGCGCAGAATGTCGAGGCGTTGAAGAAAGCCGGCACCGTGTTTTGGCTGACGGCCTCCGTCGAGACGATCGCAAAACGAATCGGCGGTGACAATCAGCGCCCTTCGTTGACGGGGACCAAGTCGTTCGTCGATGAAATTCAGGACGTGTTGCGCGAGCGGACGCCGAAATATCAAGCAGCCGCCGATCACGTCATTGCGACCGATGATCGATCGATCAATCAGCTGGTTGAGACGCTACTCACGTTGGTGTGAGCATGCTCGATCATTGTTTCTGTCATGTCAGGATGGGGATATGCGGTTGCCCCGCCCTTGACAAGGTCTCCTTCGAAGTGTTTGAAATAACCGAGTGCGCCCGTAGCTCAATTGGATAGAGCATCGGACTTCGGATCCGAGGGTTGGGGGTTCAAGTCCCTCCGGGCGCACCACTGAATCAACATGTTACGAAGTTTCACCATTATCCTGTGCACACATGTAGAATCAGTGTAGAATTACCGCCGCCCTGGCGTATCGCTCGCTTAGGTGCATCACCACCAATTTAACCGAGAGAATTTCAGGTCTCGGCTGATCCTTTGATGCTGCACTTCCTCGGAAGGACGCGCGGCAGCAACTTCGCCGTCTGACAGTCTTTTGGAAGCTGATCGATGTCAACTGGACAGATCGAAAAGTCAAAAAAGTTCGCCGAAAAGTTGCCGCGTCACAACTTCTTCGGAATTTCGAGCTGACGTAATCCTCGCTGGCGCTTCCAGGGGCATTCCACCCTCATTGAGAAACTGCACGTCCTGGACAGATGGCCGTGGGAGCAAAAGGCTGGGAGAGCAGCTGACTCTTCATCAGCGGGCCGTAGGTTCAACCCCTACACGGCCCACCAAAAATCAAGCACTTACACATCTTCCCCCTTCCAGCCGGTCTCAATGTAGGCACAGTGTAGGCAGTAAAACAGAGAAAATATATTTTTCTGTCCCTCCCCTGCTGGGCCTCAAATAAGTCTATTGGTTCCATTTCCAGGGCAAACTCCCTCTCAAGTTGCAGTGCTTTCCCGCGGGGAAAGGGGTATTCTGCGGCACGTTACTGAT
>JANYBU010000165.1 GCA_025360665.1 Nitrospira sp. | reverse complement strand
CTGGGTTCCATTTTCCAAGACCATCTTTCGCTACTTCGCCAACATTTTCATGACGCAGGATCGAGAAGCGATGGAACGCCAAGCGGTGGGATTACGCTACAAGCCCTCTTTAATGCTCATCGACGACGCCGATACGCCCGCGAAGTGGTACTACAAGTTGAAAGCCGCACATCTGGCCTCGGCGCAAACCGGACAGCCCCTCGACCATCCGCTCAAAGAACGAGTCACGCTTCGCTGGAAGAGTTGACGCGCCAGTCTCGGCACGCTCCGACCGGAAGCTTACTCCCCAGTCGACGCCAGCAGTAGGCCGATCGCCTGCCGGATTTGTGCCCGAGATCCGAGTAGTACCACGATATCTCCGGCCTGAAGTCGGGTTTTCTCGGAGGGATTGGACTGCGTTGCCCCGCTGCGAGTCCAGGCAATCACAGAGGCACCGCTGTGGGCACGGATCGACAGCTCGGCGAGCGTCTTCCCCCGTGCAGGCGAATCGTCGTCGATACGGCAGGATTCGACCTCCGCATCGGTCAAGGTCACGCCGTGAGGATGATGCGCGAGCTCCGGCAATTCGCTGCGACGAAGCAAGGCATACCCCTCACGGCGAACTTGTTCAGCTTTTTGCGTGACAAACTCTTGCGGCATTTTGTAGGTGCGGAGCACCAAGGCAAAGATCTCGATGGAGGTTTCGAATTCCTCCGGCACCACATCGTCCGCGCCAAGTTGGTGCAGCTCCTCCAATTCGCGCAAATAGCGGGTCCGCACCACGACGTGCACCTTGGGGTTGAGTCCCTTGGCGACCTGTACGGTCCGCCGGGTGATAAACGGATCCGAAATGGCGACCACCAACACCTTCGCGTCCTCGATTCTCATGTGCCGCAACACATTCGGATTCGTGGCATCACCGTAGTAGATGGGCGCCCCGTGTTTCGCTTCGCGGCTGACGGTATCGCCGTCGAGATCCAAAGCGAGATATGGAATCTCCGTGTCGCCGAGGACGCGGGCGAGGTTCCTCCCGTTCAACCCATACCCCACAATAATGACGTGGTCCTTCATCCGAATCTGCTTCCCCTCGGTCTGCAGGACGTGGGCGGTGGTGCGACTGGGCAGCCAATGACGAAGCCGCTGCCACGCCTCCGCGCGGCGGGCCAGGTGCGGCGACCACTGCATGAGAAAGGGCGTCACGATCATGGAGAGCACCGAGACCGCAAGAAAGACCTGATACGGATCACCCCGCAAGAAACCGCTTTCCTGCCCTTGCTGCGCCAGCAAGAAGCTAAACTCTCCAACCTGGGCCAGGGCGATGCCCACCATAATCGCCGAACGTGGGGGGACCTCCGCCAACAAGACTGCTCCAGCCCCGGCGAAAAACTTCACCAGCAGGACCGTCACGAGTAGTCCGGCCACCGGCAGCGGATGCGCGAATAACACCCGCCAGTCCATGAGGATGCCGATCGACACGAAGAAGAGACTGTTGAAACTATCGCGGAACGGCAGCACTTCGGCCATGGCCTGATGGCTGTACTCCGATTCGGAAATGACCAACCCGGCGATGAAGGCGCCCAGCGCCAACGAGAGACCGCCGAGTGAACTGAGCCACGCAATGCCGAGGCAGGAGACAATGATCGTCAGCAAGAACAACTCGCGGCTGCGGCTACGGACGATATGTCCCAACACCTTGGGGACCAGATACCAGGATGCGGCAATGACAAGCGCCACGACGAGAACCGACTTCCCCAATGTGAGTAGAATCGCCAGCGCACTTCCATCCGATTGGCCTCCAAGAATTGGCGTCAACAACATCATGGGAACGACAGCCAAATCCTGAAAGACGAGAATGCCGATCGTGGCTCGGCCATGAATGGAGTCGCTGTCTCCTCGTTCTGCCAAGGTCTTTAACACAATCGCCGTGCTGCTCAGCGAGAAAAGAAATCCCCAGAAAACCCCCTGTTGCCAAGACAGTCCTGCAAGCATCGCCCCAAGCCACGCGATGCATAGCACACCGCCAACCTGGATCGGCG
>JANYBU010000137.1 GCA_025360665.1 Nitrospira sp. | reverse complement strand
GTGGGCAGCAGTCGTACCGCCGCTCCAGGTTCTCGCATTTTATGCCACGTTTCGCGCGATCCAGACACTCTCTCCACAAGTTCTTTTTGTGACGGGTGGTTCGAAAATTGCGATGTGGAATGCCCTTGGATTGGCTGTTGTGTTGCCGACCGCGTTTTACCTCTGCAGTCGATGGGGTACGCAAGGAATTGCAATGGCATGGCTGATTGTCCATCCAATTGCGATTATTCAGACAAATCGATTCATGTTTAGGAAGCTCAACCTGACGGTCTTTCAGTACCTCAGTATTCTCCGTCCGGCATTCGTTGGTTGCCTCTGTATGATAGTCGTCGTGGTACTGGTGAAGCAGACGATGCCGCCCAGTTGGCCGCTGGCCACAAGATTTTCGGGGGAAGTTTCGGCCGGTGCAGCGGTGTATGCGCTCATCACGCTCAGCATTCACGGTGCCCGCGTGCGCTCGTTCATTCAGGTCATTCGCCAAGGATTTGTCTGAACCGGGTTAGTGCCGACTGGAGAACTTCGGAAGAGTGAATCGTCAAGCATTCTTGTAGAGGATATCGACTATGTGCGGGTTCGCAGGAATAGTAAATTTCGACGGGAGACCAGCAGAGCGGAAAGCGCTCGATCGTATGGGTTCCAGCCTGTTCCATCGCGGTCCTGACGATAGCGGTACCCACGTCGACGGGTCTGTCGGTCTGGCCTTTCGGCGGCTCTCGATTCTGGATCTCTCGCCGGCTGCGCATCAGCCGATGGTGAGCCTTGACGGCAATTTTGTGATGGTCTTCAATGGAGAAATCTACAATTACGTAGAGCTGCGGCGTGAACTGGAAAGCCGCGGCTGCCGATTTCGGTCCAGTGGAGATACAGAAGTCCTCCTACAGGCCTATGCGGTGTGGGGTAAAGATTGTCTGTCGAGACTGAACGGAATGTGGGCGTTTCTGATCTATGACAAGCAGCGCGGTGTGGTGTTCGGGGCGCGCGATCGGTTCGGTGTGAAGCCGTTGTATCGGTATCGGCATTCCAAGGGCATCTGTTTTGCCTCTGAAATCAAAGCGATTTGCGCATCGGGGCTGTATGCCGGCGGGATCAATTGGAGAGTGTCTTCCAAGTTTTTGCTCCAAGGACTCTTAGATGAAGAGGAAGATACCTTCTACACGGGGATCGTGCAGGTTCGTCCCGGCACGGCATTTGAGGTAACTCTGCATGGTAGCTGGACGCAATGGTCATATTGGTCGACGAGCGCTATTCCTGCCGCCGAGGTGGCGGATCCTGTCGGGGAATTTCGCGACATCTTCGAAGATGCTGTCCGCCTCCGAATGCGAAGCGATGTTCCCGTGGGGGTCTGTTTATCGGGAGGGCTCGATTCCACGTCCATCATCTGTGCGATGGCCCGCATCAAGAGCGGCGTTCCGACCGAGGCGGCCAAACCGCTCTTGGCATTTTGTTATATGGCTGATGAGTACGATGAGAAGCGCTATATTGCGGATACGCTGGAACAAACCCGCGCAACCCTCAATGTATTGGAGGCTACCCCACACGCTCTCTGGGAGAGTTTGCCTAAGTTTTTATGGTATCAGGATGAGCCGGTCCACTCTATGACAGCGCTGATCGGCTATGAGTTGATGAGGCTCGCTGCCATGAATGGTGTCAAAGTTATTTTGAATGGGCAAGGCGCGGATGAAACCGCAGCCGGTTATCCCAATTACTTTGGAGAGTACTGGCGAACTCTTGTGATGGATGGGCGGTTTGGAAAGGCATGGAAAGAAGTCAGCGCCCATACTGCCGGGCACTGCGGTAATCGGACTCACTCTGTCATCGGTGCACTTAAAGAGGCCTGCCAGTGGCAGTTGCACAAGCTTCCCGCGTATCGGCGTTACGTGTCGGCGAAGCAACAAGCGGCCAATCAAGCCAACTCGTGGTTCCAGCGTGAACTCTCCGGCCACCTACCGGCCGATGATTACTTCAGCATGGATGGCCGAATCGAAACGTCCCTGAAACACTCTGTGGAGCGTTCTCCGTTGCCGATCTACTTACGAGTGGAAGATCGGAATTCCATGGCACACTCGGTCGAGGTGCGGCTCCCATTCTTGGATTATCGTTTGGTCAGTCTCCTGTTTAGCCTGCCAACAGAATGGAAATTGAAAGGTCCATTGAACAAATTCATTCTTCGACAAGCCATGGAGGGAAGTATTCCTGAGTCCGTCAGAACTCGCGTCGGCAAGATGGGATTTCCGACGCCGGTGAACAAATGGTTGGCGGGCGACCTCTATAAACCCCTCAAAGACACTCTGCGGAGCCAAGAAGCACGAGAACGGGGCATCTACAATGTTGACCAGATTCTTTCAGATCTTGAACGGCATCAGCAAGGCGCTGTCGATGTTTCAGGTAGGTTGTTCAATGTGGCGCAGTTTGAGCTGTGGACACGAGTGCTCAAACAGGAATCTTCGTCGAGAGACTGACCATGGGAATTGCCCATTGAACGTCTCCCGACCAATACGCATCGATTGCGTTAGGAGGAGCGCGTCTCAATCATGAAAGTCATGAATGTTGTCGGTGCCCGTCCGAACTTTATCAAGACCGCTCCGCTTATTCGCGAGATGCGGAAGCGGGCACGATTGAGCCGTACCTTGTGCACCCCGGTCAGCACTATGATGTGGCGATGGCCGGACAATTCTTCGAAGATTTCGGTATTCAAAACCGAATGCGTCGCTGGATGTGGGGTCCGGTTCTCATGCTTTGCAAGCCTCTGAGGTGATGAAGCGCATCGAACCGGTGAGGGAACGACAGCGTCCCGATTTCGTGCAGGTGGTGGGGGATGTCAATTCGACGCTTGCCGGAGCTGTGACGGCAACGAAACTTCATATTCCAGAGGCACGTGTCGAGGCAGGGTTGCGTAGTTTTGGCCGGACCATGCCGGAAGAAATCAATCGACTGGTAACTGATGCCGCCTCCTCTGTGGGACGGCTACGCGGTCGAACGGATTGTGTCGCTCATTTTGGGAAAGTGTCGTTGAGCACCCGTCGATCTGCGCGCAAGAAGGACCGCAGGCAAATCGTTTTCTGTGGCGCAGTAACACGACTCATCAGCTATTTACCATGCAGACACTAAAAGATATTCCAGCTCAGATCAGCCGAGGGATTGACTCGGATGCTTTTGAGTGGAATCAATATATTCTCCAGTCGCCGATGGCAACGATCAGTCATGCTTGGAATTGGCGCTCGATCATCAAGAAAGCCTACGGCCACGATTCGGTATATTTGATTGCCCGTCAGGAAGGGGTGGTGAGGGGTATCTTGCCCTTAATCGTCGTCAAGAGTCCGATTCTCGGGACCTCGTTGGCGTCAATGCCTTTTATGGATTTTGGCGGTGTGTGTGCCGACGATCCGAACATTGCGGGGCAACTTGTGCAAGAAGCGCGACGGCTGAGCCGGGAGGCCGGATCGGCGACGGTCGAACTTCGGCAGATGGCGGCGATTCCAGGCCTACCCGCGCCTCGCCAGGACAAGGTGACGATGATTCTTGATCTGACCGGGGGAGAGGCAGGAATTTGGAAAAGGCTTCCGGCCAAAGTTCGTAATCAAGTGCGAAAGGCCGAAAAGAACGGATTGTCGACAATGGTGGGTGGGCCGGAACTGCTGGAAGAATTCTACCGAGTGTTCGTCGTCAATATGCGCGATCTTGGGTCGCCCGTTCACGCACCGTCATTTTTTACAAGTATGGCGTCAGGATTAGGGGCGCAGATGCACGTGAGATTGGTGCGAGAGGGAGCCAAAACCGTGGGAGGCCTGATTAGCTTGTGTTTTAAGGATACGGTGCTGGTCCCATGGGCGTCTGCCTTGCGAGAG
>JANYBU010000114.1 GCA_025360665.1 Nitrospira sp. | reverse complement strand
GTTCCAGCAGTTGGCGCCCTGTCTCGTACGTGCAGCCGGTGAGGAGATGGGCCTCGGACAGGCGTTCGGGCTCAGGCAGTTTGGCCTTCAGGAGACGATGTTGGATTTCGAGCGCCTCGCTCCATTTTTCGAGCCTGATCAGCAGATCGCGCTTGCGGATGAGCGCGGTGAGGTTATCCGGCTCGATCTTGAGCATCTTGTGCAGGGTCTGCAAGGCGTCCTCATAGCGCTTGGCGCCCTCCAAGTCGTTTGCCAACTCCAGCAGAATTTCGATGTTGCGATCGTCGACGCGATTTGCTCGTTGATGGAGGCGGATCGCCTCAGCGAAGTTGCTCTCTGCGCGGTAAATGTTTCCCAGCCATAGCAGCGAGTCGACACGATTCGGGTCCATGGCCAGCGCTTTTTCGAACAGGCCGATGGCTTCGGCGGTGCGTTTCGACATGAAGGCATGGGTACCTTCACGATGGAGCGCATCGATTTTTTCCTTGCGCCGCAACAGCCGCGTGCTGCGCCAGTTGCCGATGACATGGGCGGTTTGCCGCATGCCGACTGCCAAGGCCACGAGCACGGCGCCGACGGCCATGGAGAAGACGACGAGTGTGACCGGACTCAGTTCGAACTGGATGGAGGAACTGGTCCGGACTGCGACCGTCCCAGGATTCAACTCGCGGAAATAGCTGTAGAGGAAGATCCCGGCGCTGACGAGGAAGATGGTGGTGAGCAGTCGGAGCATCGATCTAGGCCTTTGTTTTCGCGGGTGCCTTTTTCCGTTTCACGGGCCGTGGGGTGACAGCCGGTTGTATGGCCGGCGGTTCGTCCGGGATGGCGATGCGCTTCGCGTCGGCCCACAGCCGTTCGAGTGCGTAATGCTTCCGGACATCCTGCCTGAAAATATGAACGATAACATCGCCGAAGTCCATCAGAACCCACTGCGAGGACCGTGTGCCTTCGATGCTCAGTGGTTTGGATCCGGAGCGAGAGAGGATGCCGTCGATATGATCGGCGATGGCACTCGCCTGGCGATCCGAATCTGCAGAGCCTATGACCAGGTAGTCGGCAATGGAGGTCAGCGGCGCTACCTGGAGGATGAGAACGTCGGTGGCCTTCTTATCGAGCATGGCCCGGGCAATGGCGATGGCCGTAGACCTAGCTGTTCGTGCGATTACGGTCCTCTTGGTAGAGATGATGTTGAAGTATATAAGATTCTACTAAGGGCGGCAACAGATTTGCGACCGGAAGCCCTTGGCGGATTCGCGAACGAATGTCCGATGCGGAGATCGGGACGGGCGGTAGTTTGAGGCAGATCAGGCCTTGCTTTCCGAGCGGCGCCTCGATTCGGGAAATCCGTCCTGCATCCAAGTCCGCCAGCGAGGGGTATGGAATCGGCGGAAGCAGTGCCACGGTTGAGAGGGAACGAAACGACAGGCCTGGCCTGGAGAGGACGACGAACTGGCAGAGTTTCAGAAGCGTCAGAGGGTCACGCCAGGAGGGAAAATCCAGAAAGGCATCGAGCCCGATCAAGAAAAATAGCTGGGTCTGCGCCCCATATTCTTGCTGCAGCAGGCGAAGGGTGTCGATGGAGTAGGACTTGCCTGGCCGACGGATTTCGACATCCGAGATGGCGAGAGAAGGGTCTGAGGCGATGGCAAGGCGGACCATCTCATAGCGGTCTTGGACCGGCGCCAGACTGCCGTTCGGTTTATGGGGAGGGTGACTCGTGGGAATGAAGAGGATTTGGTCGAGCCCGAGGGCCTCACGTGTCTGGCGCGCAATGGCCAGGTGACCGTTGTGCACGGGGTTGAAACTGCCGCCGAGGAGTCCCAGTTTCATGCGGTGTCACCCACGCGCTAACGTTGGTCCAGGATCACCAAGTTGTCCCGGTGGATGACTTCCTCGTATTCCTGCTGGCCGAGTTGCTGCTGGATCTCGCTAGTTTTGAGCCCTTTGATCCGTGCCACGGTGTCGGAGGAGAAATTCACGAGTCCTTTGGCGAATTCTTTGCCATCCTGGTCGAGACAACTGACCGCATCTCCCGTATCGAACGGACCGCTGACGTCCAGGATACCGGAAGCCAACAGGCTCTTGCCCCGTCGGGCCAGCGCCTCGACGGCTCCGGAGTCGAGCGTCAGCGTCCCTCTCGGCCTGAGGGTGAAGGCGATCCAATGTTTGCGGCTGGTGAAGCGACGCTCCTTCGCGAGGAAGAGGCTGCCGCCTGATCCGCCGGCTAATACGCGTGGGAGGAGGCTGGCTTCTTGTCCGTTCAAGATCAAGGTGGCTACGCCATACGCACTGACTTTCTTGGCAGCCCGGACTTTTGTGGCCATGCCCCCAGTTCCCTCGAAGGTGCTGGAGATACCGGCCCGCTGCTCAATTTCTTCGGTAATGTCCGGGATCAACGGAATCAGCGTGGCTGCGGGGTTCTTGCGCGGGTCCTCGGTAAACAGGCCATCGATATCGGACAGGATGATCAGCAGTTCCGCGTCGACCAGATGGGCCACCTCGGCCGCCAGCGTATCGTTGTCTCCTACGCGGATTTCATCCACGGCGACCGTATCGTTTTCATTGATGATGGGGATCACGCCGAACCCGATCAGCACATTCAGGGTGTGGCGTGCATTGAGAAACCGCCGCCGATCGGCGAGGTCGTGGTGGGTAAGCAGAATCTGCGCCACCTTGACGTCGAGCCGCTCAAACGATTTTTCGTATGCCCATATGAGCCGGCTCTGGCCGACCGCAGCGGCCGCCTGTTTCACAGGGAGGCTCTTGGGGTATTCCTTCAGGCCTAATTTCTTGATGCCGGAGATAATCGCGCCGGAGGAGACGATCAAGACCTCACGTCCGCTCGACCGAACTGCCGCGATTTCATCCGCGAGCCGATCGATCTGTTCTGGGCGCAGCCCTGTGTCTCGGGATGCGATGAGACTGCTCCCGATTTTGATGACGATGCGGGTGGCCTGTCTTAGGAGATCGTCTCGCATAGTGTGGCTCGAAGCTGCGCCACCTGTTGCCCGACATAGGTGACGAGTTCCGTCAGTCCTTCTCTCGTGGCGGCAGAGATCGGGAGGCACGTATAGTGATGGCGCGTACAATACTTCTGCAACTCGCGCAGGCGCGCCTTGTCACCAGCCACGTCGAGTTTCGTCGCGACCACCGCGAAGGGGCGTGTGGTGATCGGCTCATCGTAGGCGGCTAATTCTCGACGCATAATCTGGAAGCTCTTCACCGGCTCCTCGGGG
>JANYBU010000113.1 GCA_025360665.1 Nitrospira sp. | reverse complement strand
TCGGCGGCTTCCGTGTCGGCCGTACCGGTCATGCCCGACAGCTTCTTGTACATGCGAAAATAGTTCTGGTAGGTAATCGTGGCCAGCGTCTGATTCTCGTTTTCGATCTTCACGCCTTCTTTGGCTTCGACGGCCTGGTGCAGGCCATCGCTCCAGCGGCGTCCCGGCATGAGTCGCCCGGTGAATTCGTCCACGATGATGACTTCGCCGTCTTTCACGACATAGTCCACATCCCGGTTGTAGAGGGCATAGGCCTGGAGCGCCTTGACGACGTGGTGGACGAGTTCCATATGGTCGGGGTCGTAGAGGTTATCCACGCCGAGCAATTTCTCGACTCGGACGTTTCCGTCTTCGGTCAACGACGCGGTCTTCGTTTTTTCCTCAACCGTGTAGTCCTGCTCCGGTTTCAACTGCGGGATGATCGCGTTAATGCGGTAGTAGAGATCGGTTGTTTCATCCGTCGGACCGGAGATAATCAACGGCGTGCGGGCCTCGTCGATGAGGATACTGTCGACTTCGTCCACGATGGCGTAGTGCAACTCGCGCTGCACGCACTGGGCCAAATCGGTGACGACCAGGTTGTCGCGGAGGTAATCGAACCCGTACTCGTTATTGGTGCCGTAGGTGATGTCGGCACGATAGGCTTCAGGCCTCGTACAGGGGCGGAGAGACTGGAGCCGCTTGTCGGAGGCGTCATAGGTCGGATCGAAGAAAAAGGAGGCATCATGTTGAGTGATGCCCACCGAAAGTCCCAGGGCGTGGTAGAGCACGCTCATCCACTGCGCATCGCGCTTGGCGAGATAGTCGTTCACGGTGATGAGGTGCACGCCTTTCCCTTCAAGCGCGTTCAGATACACCGGCAACGTGGCCACCAGGGTTTTCCCCTCGCCGGTCTTCATTTCGGCGATGCGGCCTCGATGGAGAATCATACCGCCGATTAACTGCACATCGAAATGGCGCATGTTCAGCTTGCGGCGGGACATCTCACGACAGACCGCGAAGGCCTCAGGCAGAATGTCGTCCAAGGTCTCCCCGGCCTCAAGGCGCTTCTTGAACTCCGGAGTCTTGTCCGCGAGGGCCTGATCGGAGAGTGGAGTCAGGCCGGATTCCAGGCTATTGATCCGCTCCACAATCGGGCGGAGTGCCTTGATTTCACGATCGTTTTTACTGCCGAAGATCTGGTTGAGTAGTTGGGTGACCATGGTGCTATCGCTCGGAACGAACGTCAATGCCTCCGAAAGTAATCAGCGCAGTATACAGCATCTTTTCCATGAATCCTATAATAAGCAGAGGCCCTGGTGCGAGTAGCCGGCTTGACAGGCCTAGTGGACGTCCATTAACATTCGGCCAAGTCACACTGGGTCGTCTTCTGATGAACCGCACCGTCCTCAAATTCGTCTCGATCCTCCTGGTGCTCTGTGTCCTGTCCGTCGGCGGATTGGCTCAGGCGCAGTCGGTCGAACATGCCGGGCACCATGCCCAGCATCAGGCTGCAACGCATGGCACCGTGCTCTGCTCCTGGATGTGTGCCGCCGGAACGGTTCTCGATAGTGCGGTGGTCACGTTTCAGGCCGAACTCAGTCCTATTGCCCTCATCACGCTCCCCCAGTCTACGCAGCCCTCGATCGAGGTGTGCCAGACTTCTTCCAGCCGCGCTCCTCCGTCTTTCTCTCTGTAGTCTCCGTTGCTCATCGGCTCGCAGCAGGGCCGCATTCCGTCTCTCACACGATCCACTGGGTGGGTTGTAGGACAGGCGGATAGGGACGATTCTTATTGAGAGAAAGGACCAACATCATCATGGCAGGGAAACGGTTTATACTTGGATTCATTCTCGGTCTTGCACTCGTCTTCTTCTCGTGGCCCGGCGCCCAGACCGCCCAGGCATCCTGCGGATCCGTCACCTGTTTTGTCGTCATCGGGTCTCAACAGCAGATTCCGCAGGTTGGCCTTCTCACGGTCAATGCGATTTACAATTACACGCCGATGCGATTACTGAGCGGAACCAATGGAGTGATCCCAGGGCTCGATCAGGCGAACCGGCAGATGATTTTGGATAATCATCAGGAGACTCGGACCATTACGCAGCAGGCAACGCTCGACCTTAATTATGGTCTCACCGAACGGTTCGGACTACAAGTCACGCTCCCGTATGTGTGGCGTACGCACAAACACATCGATGGCCTAGGAGAGGATGGAACAAATGGCGAAGGTCAGTCGACGAATTTCTCCGCCAACGGGATTGGGGACATGCGTGTGGGCCTCAAGTACAATGTGTTGCCCACCCTGCGGAGTATGGTGGTGATGGGATTTGGCGTCTATCTCCCATCCGGCAATACACACGCTCATGACAGCGCTGGGGGTATCATGGAGTCGACCACACAACTCGGTCGGGGGCAAGTCGGGTTGAATCCGACAATTTATCAGACATATGAATTGATCCCGCATCGGCTCAATCAATTTGCGTCAGCCAGTTACCGGCACACGTTCCGAAACAACGATGGCTATCTGTTTGGCGACGAATACATGCTCAATGCCGGGCTGAATCTTGTGACGACTCCGTGGCTGGTTCTCACCGGCCAAGTTAACTACCGCTATCTGGTGCACGACAATTTCAGTTCTTCGTTGTTGCAGTCTGCTCCGGTCGGCACGCCGGGCGGTTTGGAGCCAATAGAGATCGACCCCACTATCAAGAACCGCGCGGTGCCAACCACGGGATCGACCTACTACGCCTTTACGCCAGGTTTCCAAGTCGGCTTGGGACAGCTCATCGAATCAAGTTGGACGAACATGACATCGGTCTATTTCTTTGCACAAATCCCATTTGCGCGGGATTCCAACAACAGTCTGGCGCAGGGAACCAGTTACATCTTTGGGCTTTCACGCTCGTTTCAAATGCTGAACCCATCGTAAGCGAAGCGGTTGAAGCGGAGGAGGCTGACATGCGATCGAGAAGAACCAACACCGTGCTCGTGGGGCTTGTGCTGCTCGTTGCGTTGACGGCGCTGCCCGCCTTCGACGGCTGGAGCATGGGCTCGCGAGTCCCGACGGTCGGCATGCAGGCAGAGGATTTCAGCCTCGTCGACTTGGAGGGCAAATCACAGAGCCTCAGCCAGTATCGCGGCAAGATCGTCCTCGTGAACTTCTGGGCCACCTGGTGCAAGTCCTGCACGACGGAAATGCCGGCCATGCAAGCCAGCTTCGACAAGCTCCGTGATAAAGGCTTCGTGGTACTCGCGATCAATGAGTTGGAAGATGATGCGAAAGTGCGCGAGCACATCAAACAGTACGGCTATACGTATCCGGTCCTCATGGATCGTGACAACAAAGTGGCCAACCAGTTCGGCGTGTTCGGGCTACCCGTAAGCGTGTTCATCGATCAAGAGGGGCGCGTGCAGGGATACATCAAGGGTGGCCTGCTTACCGAACAGAAAATCGATGAAACCGTCGTGCGGATTCAGAAACAGGAGCCAGTGAAAGCCGCGTCGCTCCGATAACGACCTATGAAGAATGTGATGCAACGACTCGCCGTTGGGGTATTGGCAGCATGGCTCGTCCTATAGAACCCATGGTGTGCCGGATCCGCGGTTCCGGACGATGGCGGAATGGCAGGAGGTCCTGCCAAAAATGGACCGTCTTATCCGCGAAAGAGAGCTCCCACCTCTGACAGAGCCGGAGCGTGAGGCCATCATCCGCTATCTCAGCCACCACGCGAAATCTTAGGGTTCAACCTTGAGGGGCATTCCAAACCTTGCTCGGGACCCCTACCCAGAAAGCGCCGCTAACCCTGCTGGAAGTGGTCAACCGTAGAAGCATTTTTTCATTTTTTTGGATGGTCCAGTTTTCCGGGGGAACGTCAGTCATACAATGACCCCAATATTTCTCCCCTCTTGCGTGCTCGTCGGGAACACGTCACTGCCGGCAGGCGTCCCGTGAGGGAAAATCCGTGTTGAGCACCCTCATTTGGCTGTGGTCTCCGAGACCGTGCGCCCACTCAGATAAAAGACGTAGGCCGGCACCAGGGGCAGGACGCAGGGCGAGAGGAAGGAGAGCAGCCCGGCCAGTATGGCGATGAAAAATGTGGGTGTCGTCCCGCCCAGGGAACCCGGCTCCAGATAGAGGTTATGCTCCTGCGTCCAGCGCGCGATGATCGTCAACTGCTTCGTCAGGAGGGCAAAGCCGATGAGAATGAGCAGTGCGCCGTTAATCAACTGAATCATCCGGATGTGGCGCTTGAGCAAACGCAACAGGCCGGTCGCGCGATCCAGCGCCAGTGCAAAGAGGACGAAGGGAATTCCCAGGCCCAGCGAATAACCCGAAAGTAGAAATGCGCCTTGGCTGATGGTCGCGGTGCTATAGCTCAGCGCCAGAATCGCGCCCAGCGTCGGGCCGATGCAGGGCGTCCAACCCGCCGAAAAGAACATGCCCATGAGGAAGGAAGGCACATAGCCGCTGCCGCTGCGCCGGCCCCAATCGGCGCGGGTGTCGGCGTAGAAATAGCGCAGAAAGAGATCAATCCCGCTCTTCATCCAGCCGACCGGCAGCAGCCACCAGTGCGCACCCCCTTCAGCGACGGAATCTTCCAGGCGGCCCAACCACCTCGATAGAGCGCCGAACAGGCCCATCGTCGCCAGGCCAAACAGGATGACGACGGCACCCCCGATCCGGGCCAGCGGCGCCCGGAGGTCAAAGACCAGTTGGCCGATGCCGCTCACCACCGAGCCCACGCCGACGAAGACGACCGAAAAGCCGAGCACGAAGAGGAGCGCGTGGATTACCGGCCTGGGTCGGGCCGCTTCTCCCACTTGTTGCGCTGGTGCAACCGCCGTGGCTGCGCCCTGAGGGATTGTCTCTTTCATCCCATTGTCCTCCGCCGCCCTATTATTATATACCTGACCTCGCGATGATTGGCGGAGACTTCCCACTGCTTTTCCTCCGGCTCCTCCTCCCGAAACCGAGCCGAGCCAACCCAGCAAGAACCCTCCCCACGGAAAAGCGGAGAATTGGGCGAAAGAAAAAGGTATCAGCTTTTTATCGTGTTTGACCACCACCACATTCATTACCGCTGGTCAGACTCCGGTCAATCTGGCTAAAGCCTGCGACAACCGGCGACCGGCAGAACCGCCCCGCTTTTCATTACCGTCACGGGGGAGGGTGCATTGTTCGTGAACGATCGCGCTGTCACCGATGAGCATCTCGACGCGACGCTCCTCACCCATTTCCCCGAGTCGTTGGTCCTGGTCCGCGCCGACAAAGTCACACGGTTGGAGCGGTCGTCACCCTCATCGATCGTGTCCGCGGGCTCGGCTTTCGCCAGGTCAGCCTGGAGGTCATTCATGCCTGAGCCGAAAACGCCTTGGAGGAGGCTATCCCATGCAAATGGGACTACGTGAGGCGAATCAGAAATTTTCCAGTTGATGAAGGCCGTCAAGCAAGGCAAGGAAGTTTGTTGACAGCACGTGGCAAGCCTCTGGCTGTCGTGAAGCTGATCGGGGCCTCCGATGAAGCGAGTTCCGCCATTCGGAAGCTGGAGTCTTCCGGGCTGTTGCGCGCAGCATCGAAAAGCCTGGTGCTTCCAGCGTGGAGCCCTCGATCAGTGCGTGCCGTGCCGTTGTCCCGCACGATTGTCACGGACAGAGAGGAAAAGTGACATCGCGTCACTGGGCCTACTTCGATACCAGCGTGTTGGTGAAACTGTATGTCAAAGAGGAGGGCTCAGGCCCCACGCGCCGGCTTCTTCAACGGTTTCGGTTTCTCTCTTCTGCTGTCGCGCCGATTGAAGCCATGTCGGCTCTCAGTCGGCGGGGGCCTCCGGTGAACTCACGCAGCGTGATTTTCTCGCCATCCGATTGAGATGGCACAAAGACCGAGCCTATTGGGAAATAGTAGTAGTGGGCGAGAAAGGTCGACGCGAGGTTCAATGCTCGGGGCCCGAAGTTCCGGCACCTCGAACTTCGAACTCTCGTTCAGCCCGCCTAGCGCAGCAGCAGTTCGAGGGCGATACGGTCGAGAAAATATTTCCGGTAGGATTCTGACTTGCGGACTTGACGGCTCTCCATCGGATTGTAGTCGTCCGTAATCGTGAAGCCCTCGTTGCTGAGAATCGTGTGTTCATGATCGAGCAGCCATCGCACGCGGCGATCCTCGCTGGCGGGATCCAGGTAGATTGGCTCCTCCGACGCCAGAAACACGAAATCAGTGAACTCTTTCTTGTCCGTGATGAAGACGCGTACCTGGGGGAACACACTCTTGAGTGTCTGATGCACTGCGGCGACCGCATCCGATCCTTCCCCGCTTGTAAATCCCACGTAGTTGAGCGCGAGGATCCCGCGGTTGTTCAACAAGACGTGCAGTTCGCTCAACATTTCCCGACTGAGCAGATGCGTCGGCTCGGCCCCGCCGGTGAAACAATCGTGAATGATGAGATCATAGCGGGTAGCGAGATTCTTGATCTCATAGCGTGCGTCGCCGACGATAAATCGACCTGTGGGCTGGAAATGAAAATGTTGCCGGGCAGCAGCGGCGACGGCCGGATCGATTTCGATCGTGTCGGTTATGACACCTTTCGATTTGAGATCCCGCGCGACCTGTCCACCGCCCAGGCCGATCAGCAAGGCTCGCGCTGCCTCAGGATGAATCGCGGGGAGTAGGCCCAAGATCTCTTGATATCCCAGCAGGCTCCGATCTTCTTTGATGTTTACCGCACTGATAATCGATGCATCGGCGAGCATCAGGCGGAAGCCCCGCCGTTCATCGTCCACCACGCGCACCCAGCCGTAGATGCTTTCGGCTTCGGATCGGACCGTGAATCCTTTCACCGAATTCCGAGAGAAGGAAAGCCCGTACGTAGCCAGGATGCCGATTACCACGCAGGCCGCCACGCCCAACCAGACGGATCGGAGACGCGCGCCTGCGGATGGTTCAAACCAGGCGACCAGGATGGCAAGGACGCCGAGCAGGAGGCTGAGTGAGAAAATGATCGCCCTGGTTCCAAACATCGGTAACAGGAAAAATCCCAATAGTACGGTTCCCACCACACTGCCGACCGTGCTGATGGCATAGACAGACCCGGCGGCAGTGCCCACCCCGCTCAAGTCGCGCGTCGCGCGCTTGATCACATAGGGCCCCACCATTGCCAGCGCCGTCAACGGCAGCGTGAAAAGCAAGAGCGCGCTCGCGAAAGCGCCCGCCCGAAGGCCGAGTGAGTCGGTCGCGCCGAGAATCGGCCCCGTCAGAAACGGGATGATCACGGTCGTGAAGGCAGAAGACAGAATGATGTGAGACAGACGGACTGCCGGAAATCGATCGGCGATCAATCCCCCGAGGAAGTAGCCCAAGGCCAGGGCAATCAAGGTGACGGCGATCAGCGACGACCAAACGTACAGGCTGACCCCATAAAACGGGCCGATGATCCGCGTGCCGAGCAACTCCACGATCATCACGGCTGCGCCGGTGATCGTGACGGTTATGTACAGCACGAGTTGCCCCTGATGTGGCGAAGACGATGCGTTGTTCGGAGCGGTCTTGCTCATGGCTCTCTCTGTCACAACAGGCAATGTCGGGCAGGCTCCTTGACCGCCTTCACCGGTTTCCCTCCAGCAGTGGCTCAAGCGTCGGGAGGACCCGCTCGACAATCAGGCGATAGCCCTCTCCCGTCGGATGAATGCCGTCTGCCTGATTGAGCGAGGATGAGCCTGCCACCCCATCGAGAAAAAATGGAATCAGCGTCAGGCGATATTGCTTCGCTAAGGCTTGATAGAGCGCCTCAAACCCCCCGGTATAGTCCTGTCCATAATTCGGGGGGAGTTTCATCCCCGCTAACACGACGGTGACCGAGGCCTGTTGGAGTTGTTGAATGATCCGTTCGAGGTTGGCTTTCGTCTCTTGAAGGCTGAGGCCGCGGAGCCCATCGTTGCCGCCGAGTTCCAGAATGACGATTGCCGGCTTGCTGTTCAGGACCCAGGAGACCCGCCGGGCTCCGCCGGCTGTCGTCTCACCGCTGACTCCCGCGTTCACGACCCGATAGGCATAGCCCGCTGCGTCGAGTGCCCGCTGCAGGTGAGCGGGGTACGATTGATCCGGCGCCACGCCTAAGCCGGCTGTCAGGCTGTTTCCGAAGGCGACGATGCGTGGGCGTTCGGCGGAGACCTGAGTCTTCGGTCGTCCCGGTTGCGCCATCACGTCGGTTTCCAGACGTGGTCCAACGCCCTCGCGAGGGTGGCTCGACGACGAGGGCGGAGAGGAGGGAGCACTGCCGCCGTCGGAACCATAGGGGGCGATCAAGGAGAGACAGAGGCAGAATAATAGTTTCGTGAGAATCCATGTTCGGCGCATGATCCTCCAGTATAATATAGCCTTCACGTGGACGATACTGTGGGAACCCGACCGACAACATGATTACCATCTCTCATCTGACAATGCGCCTAGCCGGTGGTGGCCATCAGATCACGATCCTCGACGATGTCACACTCGAGATTCCTGATAAGCAGCGCGTGGCCATCGTCGGCCCATCCGGTAGCGGGAAGTCCACCTTGCTGGGCCTTATCGCAGGACTGGATCGCCCGACGTCAGGCTCCATCGCATTGAACGGCGTGGAAATCTCTACAATGCGCGAGAGTGCCTTGGCGCGGTATCGCCGCGATCACATCGGCTACATCTTCCAATCCTTTCACCTGATTCCCACCCTCACCGCCCTGGAAAACGTCCTGGTGCCGCTGGAGTTGGCAGGGATGCGCACGGCCCAGGATCGGGCGACGGAACTGTTGCAGACCGTCGGCTTGGGAGAACGGCTACATCATTATCCCGTCCAACTGTCGGGAGGCGAGCAACAGCGTGTGGCGGTAGCCAGAGCATTTGCCTGCCACCCACCGATTCTGTTGGCCGATGAGCCAACCGGCAATTTGGATTCGGCCACGGGACAGCATGTGATGAATCTGCTCCTGGCTCTCCATCGCGATTACGGCACCACCTTGGTCCTCGTCACGCATGATCGAGCCATCGCGTCTTCGATGGAGCGCGTGATTGCGTTGCGCGACGGCCGCATCGAATCCGATACCCTCACCGACTCAGACAATCGGCTCGCAGAGTCAGCCCAGTGAATCGCTTCATCTTGAGGATGGCTTGGCGTGAAACCCGGGGAGCCTGGCGGCACTTTCTCTATTTCTTCGCCTGTATCGCGATTGGTGTCGGGGCTTTGGTGGGGGTGTCCCTCTTTGGCACGAGTATGGAACTCGCCGTCACGAAAGAAGCGCGGGGCCTGTTAGGCGGCGATCTTGAAATTCGTGTGACGCACCCCCTGAGTCTTGCTGGACAGGCAGTACTGAACTCGCTGGGCGAACGAGACATGGCCTTCACCCATGTGAGCGAGCTCGTGGCCATGGCCGTGCGCACAACTCAAGGGCCCTCTGTGACCCAATCGATCCAGATCATTGAACTTAAAGCGGTCGAGTCGGCGTATCCCCTGTATGGGGCGATTCGACTCGACCCAACGCAATCGCTTGATGTCTTGCTCCACCCGGATGAGCGCCGCTGTGGCGGGCATGCCTGTTTCGGCGCGGTGGTGCAGGAGTCGCTACTGATTCGGATGGGCCTCTCGGTCGGGGATCAATTGAAGATCGGCCAAGCGATGTTTCTGATCAACGGCCTCGTGCGGACCGAGCCGGATCGAATGGCCAATGCCTTCACCTTGGGCCCCCGGGTGATGATTGCCCAGGAGGGATTACGGGCGGCGGAGCTGATCAAGCCTGGAAGCCGGGTGCGAGAACGGTATCTCGTGAAGATGCCATCCGATATGCCGATAGAGCCGCTCCTCTCTGAGCTGCGTGATCGGCTGACGGCAGATTCCGCGCGCGTATCCAGCTACCGCACGGCCCAGTCACAGCTGAGGCAATTTCTCGACCAACTCTCTCGCTATCTCGGGCTGATCGGACTCACCGCGCTATTCATCGGTGGACTGGGGGTCGGGACCTCGATTCATGCGTTCTTGCGGGACAAGTTGCGGACGATCGCGATCTTAAAAGCCGTCGGCGCGGATTCGGCCACGGTGGTCTCGACGTATGTGGTGCAAGCGATCTTCTTGGGATGTGTCGGGAGCCTCGCTGGGATCTTGCTGGGGATTGCGCTCCAACGAGGGCTGCCTCCCCTCATGGCTGCTCTGTTTGTGTCCGACCTCCTCGATCAATTAGGCGTCTCCTCAGAATTGTCGTGGTCCTCGGTCTGGCCCTTGATGAAAGGGGCGGCGCTGGGACTGTTGTCGACGTTGCTGTTTACCTTATGGCCCCTGTTGAAGATTCGAGACGTTCACCCAGGTGCGATCTTTCGGCGAGATGCAGAACAGGCGACGGTCGAGCACGGGACTCCTCCGTCACGATGGTGGGTGAAATGGGGACTGGCTGATCGATGGAATGTCGGCACGGCCGGAGTGATCATCCTTGGGTTGTGCGCACTTTCGGTGTGGCAAGCAGGCTCGTGGTCGATCGGCTTCCTGTTTCTCGGTGCGTTGTCTCTCGCCATCACGATCCTCTTTGTCTGTGCGCGGGTGTTCGTGCGGGGGCTGTCCTGGGCGCCAATGCCTCGCGTCTTGAGCCTTCGCTATGCCCTGGGCAATGTCGTGCGGCCGGGGAGCCAGGCGACGGGAATCATGGTCGCCATCGGCATCGGCGTGATGGTAATTGTCACGGTATCGCTGGTGGAACAGGCGTTGCTCAGCCAAATACAGGAGAATCGGCCGGCGGATGCCCCAACCTTTTTCTTTATCGACATTCAGCCTGATCAAGCGAGGGAGTTCGTGTCGTTGGTTGATCGAGAGACTGGTCGAGCGCGCCCGGAGCTTACGCCGCTGGTGCGTTCGCGACTCCACGCGATCAATGGGCATGTCGTCATGGCGGAAGAGAGACTGGAGAGGGACGGCAAGGGCATGGAGGGAAAAGATGCGCGTGGGAAACAGTGGTATTTCACCCGGGAGTATGTCCTGACCTTCCTCGACCAGCTACCGAAAGACAATCAGCTGGTCAAAGGGGAATGGTGGAAGCCCGGGCAGGTCTTTTCAACCCCACTGGTTTCAGTAGAAGAAGACGCTGCCACGCATTTAGGTCTCACGATCGGCTCGATCGTGGAGTTCGATATTCAGGGGGCCACGGTGTCGGCGGAGGTGAGCAGTATTCGCAAAGTCGATTGGGGAAATTTCTCGACGAATTTTTACATGATCTTGTCCCCAGGCGCACTGGGAGAGGCGCCGTTTACCTATGTGGCGACGGTACGGGTGTCGCCGGAGAAAGAGGTGCCGTTGCAGCGGGCGGTCGTCGCCTCATTTCCGAACATCAGCGCGATCCATATCGGGGACGTGCTCGATAGTTTCGCGCAGGTTCTCGATCGTCTTTCGCTGGCGATCAGGGCGGTGGCGCTCTTTTGTATTGCTGCCGGCGGGTTAGTCATGGCTGCGGCACTCGCTGCGACACGCTACAGACGTCTCTACGAATCGGTCATTCTGAAGGCGCTCGGCGCCACCCGCGGTCTGATTGCACGTGCCTTTGCCATTGAGTATGTCTTACTGGGTGCCGTCGCCGGGTTGATCGGACTGACCCTCGGGAGTGTCTTGTCATGGGCCGTGTTGCGGTATGTGTTCGATCTTCCCTGGAGCATACACCCACGGGTGCTTGGCATCGGCCTCCTCCTCACGATGTTGCTGACGCTGATCGTGGGTTTTGCGAGCACCTACCGGATTCTCGGCCAACGGCCGCTGGCCGTCCTTCGGCACGAGTAATAGATGCAATCAGGCGGTAGGTGAGGGGAATGAAGAGGGGGAGTGACGCCACCAACAGGAGCAATCACGCTTTCAGACAGGGAGAGAATCGACAATCAGATTGCGTGATCGGGAAGGCGCAGATCAAGGATACGGCGGAGGCGGCTTTCCTCCGAGCGGAGGAAACTTGAAAACCGGAGGCCAACCCCGTCGGTAAAGCGGGCCCGCACAATCGCCTCGTCGATCATGATGGGGAGATCATACTCGCCGGACTGAAG
>JANYBU010000087.1 GCA_025360665.1 Nitrospira sp. | reverse complement strand
CGAATGTCCTGAATCGCTTTGCGACGTTCATGATCGATTTCACGCGTCGCGTCACCCTTGATCCGCTCGGCTTCGGTCGTCAGCCGCTGCTCATTTTCCTCCATGAGCCGCTGCGCCCGTTCCTTTGCGGCAGCCAGAATTCCTTCTGCCTCTTTCGCAGCGGTGTTCAGCTTGGCCTCGTACTCCTTGAGTTTCCGTTCGGCCTCTGACCGATGACGCTCGGCTTGATCGAGACTGTCCTTAATTTTCTTTTCCCGGTCTTCAAGCGCGCCCAAGATGCCGGGGAAAGCAAACTTGTAGAGCACGAAAAAGAGAATCGCGAACGACAGAACTTCCCAGAAAATCAGGGAAGAAAAAAAGTGAGATTCAAACTGCGGCATAGTTCACATCAGAAAGGCTGCGGTTGAGGCTGAGATGCTTCCCTCGGCCTTAACCTAGACCTAAGCCTGCTCCTATTTGCGGAGGCCCATGATGATGAAGGCAATGACCAGGCCGTACAGCGCGATGGCTTCCACCAGCGCAAACCCGATCCACATATACTTTCCGACGCGGGCCTCTGCTTCCGGCTGGCGCGCCACCGCTTCAATCATCTTCCCGAAGATGTAGCCGATCCCCACACCGGCTCCGGCAAACCCTGCCGCTGCCAACCCCATGCCCAACAATGCTGCTGCTGCTGAATCCATTGTGTCCTACTCCTCCCTTGTCTGAACTCGCACGCGCTAGTGCGCGTGCTCATCATGGCCGTGCAAATGGAATGCGTCTCCCAAATAGACGCAGGTCAACACGGTAAAAATATAGGCTTGAATGAATGCGATACCGACTTCCAATCCATTCATCGCGATCGTAAACGCAAAGGGCAACCACCCGATCAACAAACCGCCGCTAATGGCCAGACCAAACAGGACCCCGAGAATCACGTGGCCGGCCGTCATATTCGCAAACAACCGAACGGCCAGCGAAATGGGCCGCGCCAATTGGCTGATCAACTCGATCGGCACCATCAACGGCAGCAGCCAAGCTGGCGTACCTGGCGGAACGAGAATGCCCAGGAACTTCACCCCGTGTAACAAAAATCCCATGACCAGGCTAAGCCCATACACTAGGCAGGCGAACACGGCTGTCACAACAATCTGACTCGTCACGGTGTAGCTGCCGGGGATCAGCCCGATAAGATTACAGAAAAGAATGAAAAGAAATAGAGTGGCGATGAGGGGGAAAAATCGCATCCCCTCTTTGCCCATCGTATCCATAATAATGGTGCGAATGAAATCCACCATTATTTCCGCCATGCTCTGCAACTTGCCAGGCACCAGCTTGCGTGCCGATCCTGCCATCACCATGAGCACCGCCACCAGAGAGACGACAACCCACATAATGACAACGGCTTTATTAATGGAGATATCCAATCCGCCAAGCGAAATCGGTATCCAGTTGTGAAGCTCGAACGGATGAAGCGGACTCTCTTCCATGGCGCTTTCGTACTTTCCGTTGAAACGCGTTATGTCTTCGGCCACCGCTGCGCCGACCGGTACGCATTCCTGATCCCGGTCACGACGCCCAACACAAGACCTCCGACCATCCCCCAGGGAGTGGAGGCGAAGAGGTAGGTGTCACACACCCAACCCAACCCTCCTCCGACGATCAGCGCAGCGAGCAGATCGGTTGCGATCCGGGCCGCTTGGCCAAGCCCCGCGTACAATGGATCGTGTGAAGGGGGCATGTCGTACCCACGGAGGAGAGTGCACTGCAGCCGATACCGCAAGGACTCTGCCGATGGCGGGCGCGCAATTCAAGCAGAATCATCCTAAATTTGTCAAGCCGACCATGCGCTGTGACACAGCCGAACCAGTCGGGTATAGTGATTGGTGCGTATATGTGTAGAGCGATACACGTTCACCCATGACTCGTTTCTCCCAGCCATCATTCCTGGTCGGTCCCCCGCAACCCCTGGTCCTCACGATGGACTGCCAAGGGAGGACGCCCTTTGAGCTGTACCGCCTGATTGCGTCTCCCACGCAACCATCGTTCCTACTCGACAGCGGGAAAGGGACAAGCGTCGGAGGCCACTATTCTTTTTTAGGGAGTGGCCCCTTCTCGATGCTGACTGGGCGACAAGGACTGGCCTCCCTTCGGACCCACGAAGGACGCGAATGCTCGTCGAAAGATCCCTTCGGAAGCCTCTGCCGACTATTCGCCGGTCCCCTGATCGAGGCTCCCCCAGGCCTACCCCCTTTTGGGGGCGGAGCCGTCGGCTACCTCAGTTACGACCTCGTGCGCGACTTTGAAACGCTTCCTTCCATTGCTACGGACGATCTGCGGCTCCCCGATCTGCAATTCGGTCTGTATGACATCATCACCGCCGTCGATCATCAGACCGACCGCTTACAGATTATCTTTTGTCCACCCATCGAACGGTTTTTGGGAGAGCCACGAGAGCAGCTCTATCGCGAGGGCTTAAACCGGCTGGCCGAGTGGGAGGCCAGGTTGAGCGGAAGGCCCGCTTCCCTCAAGAACCTCCCCTCCCTCGATCAGATGGCCTTTTACCCGGACCAAACGCGAGATGCCTACCTCGATCGAGTCCGGCGTTGCCAGGAGTACATTGCGGCAGGAGATATCTACCAGGCCAACCTGTCGCATCGATTCACACTGCAACCTCCCAGTGCCTACATCGATGGCACAGATCGACTGCCCTACGAGTTGGAACTCTATCGACGTCTCCAAGACGTTAACCCCTCGCCTTTCTCAGGGCTCATGCACTTCGACGATGTCACGTTGATCAGCTCCTCGCCCGAACGGCTAGTCCGCCTCCACAACCGCCAGGCGGACACGCGCCCGATTGCCGGAACCAGACCGCGCGGGCTCGACGTTCGTGACGATCAACGCCTCATCGGCGAATTACTCGCAAATGAAAAGGAGCGGGCGGAACACCTCATGCTCGTCGATCTCGAACGAAACGACCTGGGTCGCGTCTGCCAATTCGGCAGCGTGGAGGTCGATGAATTCATGGCAATTGAACAGTACTCACACGTCAGCCACATCGTGTCCAACATCAGCGGCGCCTTGAAGCCGAACGCCACGCCCTTCGATCTGATTCAGGCGCTATTTCCTGGGGGCACCATCACGGGCGTGCCAAAGATCCGCTGCATGGAGATTATTGAGGAGCTGGAGCCGGTACGCCGTGGCCCCTACACCGGATCATTCGGTTACATCGGCTGGAACGGCGACCTCGATCTCAATATCGTGATTCGCACTTTGATATGGTGCAGGGGGAAGGGATACTTGCAGGTCGGTGCCGGGATTGTCGCCGACTCCGACCCGGCCAAGGAATACGAGGAGACGCTCCAGAAGGCCCAGGCTTTCTTCAGCGCACTGCAACAGAGGTAACAATGTGGATTTATCTCAATGATCGGTTCGTGAAAGAAGAGGAGGCCGTCGTCTCCGTCTTTGATCATGGGTTTCTCTACGGCGATGGCGTCTATGAAACGATTCGCTCTTACGGAAACCGGATCTTCATGCGGGACCACCATCTTGCTCGGCTTCGCCGGTCTGCGGACGCGATCGGCCTGACCATCCCGATTCCCGAGCACAGGTGGCCGGCGCTCCTCCACGAAGCTATGACGCGCAATGACGTCGGACACGAACACACCGACGCGTACCTTCGCATCACCATCTCCCGAGGAGCCGGCGACCTCGGCCTTGATCCGGCACTGTGCCCGACCCCCACCGTGGTGATCATAACCAAACCGCTTCACCCTCCCCCACCTGAACAATACCGTATCGGCGTCAACCTGATCGTCGCCAAAACGAGACGGAACCTGCCCAGCGCGCTCTCGCCCCAGATCAAGGCCACCAACTTTTTGAACAATATCCTGGCCAAACGGGAAGCGATCGCAGCCGGCGCCTTCGACAGCATCCTGCTCAATTGGGAATCACATCTGACGGAATGCACCGTCAGCAATCTCTTTTTCGTCCGAACAGGCCGGCTCTGCACCCCGGCACTTGCATGCGGTCTACTGGACGGTATCACGCGCGACATTGTGCTCAGCCTCGCGCAAGAAGCGCAGATCCCGGTTGACGAAGGACATTTCGGAATCGAGGTGATCCATAAGGCAGACGAGTGTTTTCTCACCAACACAAGTATGGAGGTGATGCCGGTCACCATGGTGGACGGACATCCGGTTGGAAATGGAGCCGCGGGGCCTCTCACCCAACAGCTCCACAGCCTATTTATTGCCAACCGAGCGCGCTTTTTAGAGCCGTAGCAGTTTCACACCCTCACAGACCCCATTGTTTTCTTACACTATTTACAACTGGCATCCAGGCGCAAGATCTGCATTTTCTTGACACCCAGTGGCAGACTGGTATCGTTGCAACCATGCACAACACCTTTTCCCTCCTCATGACATCCCTCAGGCGGCACGCGGCCATTGGGCTCACCACGACGGTGATCGCAGGAATCGGCTCGCTGGCCTTTTCCGTGCCAACAACCACGGCAGAGATCTATCAGTTTGTTGGACGCGACGGCTCGATCTCCCTCACCAATGTCCCGTCAGACTCGCGCTATCGAAAAGTTGAGGTCGAATCCAGCCGACTCCACGCCACCTTGTCCGAGCGAGAACTCGAACCAGTCATTCGTCGGTACTCTTCGCAACACCAGCTCCATCCCGCGTTAATCCGAGCCGTTATCAAAGCTGAATCGAACTTTGATCCACGGGCGGTTTCTCGCGCTGGCGCAATCGGCCTGATGCAACTGATGCCGCAGACCGCCGTACGTCTGGATGTTCGGGATATGTATGATCCGGATGATAATGTGGGCGGAGGGACTAAATACCTACGCCAGCTGCTCGACCGCTTCCATGGGAATTTACCGCTGGCCCTTGCGGCCTACAATGCTGGAGAGAACGCGGTCGACCGCTATCAGGCACTTCCCCCGTTCGATGAAACCAGGCAATACGTCCGAAAGGTTCTCCGATACTACCGCACGTTCCTTGTCCACGATGGCGTCATCACGGAACGTCCGATCAGCCGATACGCCCCCGCAGAGACAACAGCAATCCACGCGATTTCTGAGCTGTCTTCCCACTAGCTACTTCCCCGCTCGATAAGCGGCTGTGTTGCCGCCAACCGGCCCGCTTGGCCTCTGAAAAGTCTGACCGGTAATGCGCCCCGACACTATTCTCTCGCCATAGCGCCGCTTCCGCGACGCATTGCGCCACCTGTACCATGTTCTTCACTTCCAGCGCTGCTCGAGTTGAAAACGGCTGGGCCACGAGTTGGGCCCACCGTGACAGTTGAGCACAGGCCCGGATGAGGGACTCGCCCGAGCGAATGACGCCGACCTGTCCCCACATCGTTCGCCGAAGTGAGCTTCGCAATTTCTCCGCATCCTCCAGTGTGCCGAATTGGCCCGTTCGGAGCGTGGCCTCCTGAGACAACGGCACGGGGAGCCCGTGTCGGTCGACAAAAGCCACGGCTGCCGATGCCGCACGCGCGCCAAACACCAACCCTTCGAGCAAGGAATTACTCGCCAGACGATTCGCTCCATGCACACCGCTACAGGCCACTTCCCCGGCGGCAAAGAGCCCTGGAACCGTCGTCGCACCGTTTAGATCAGTCCAGACCCCGCCCATCATATAATGCGCGCTGGGAGACACGGGGATCCACTCCTCCGTGATATCGATGTCGTAGCGAAGGCAGGTCGCATAAATCGTCGGGAAACGCCGCTTCACGAACTCCGCACCCAAGTGGGTGACGTCAAGATAGACATGACGCGCTTTCGTCGCCGCCATCTCCGCCAAGATCGCCCGCGACACGATGTCTCTCGGCGCTAACGCGCCCATAGGGTGGTATCGCTGCATGAACAGCGCCCCTTTATTGTTGCGCAGCTGCGCACCCTCGCCTCGCATCGCTTCCGACAGCAAAAACGGAGGACTCGACGGCAAATACAGTGCGGTGGGATGGAATTGAACGAACTCCATATCTTGGAGCACCGCGCCCGCGCGCAGTGCCATGGCCATCCCATCACCGGTGGCGTTCGGGGGATTGGTCGTCCGCGCATAGATCTGCCCGGCCCCGCCAGTGGTCAGCACGACCGCACGAGTCGGCAACACAAACTGGCGACCAGACCCTTCGTCCAACACAACCGCCCCACAGCAACGTCCGGCATCGACCACGAGATCCACGGTAAAGTGATGATCCAAACGCTGAATACGCTCCTGCCGTTTCACCTCGGCAATTAACACTCGCACCATCTCGTTCCCCGTCGCATCGCCCCGTGCGCGCAGAATGCGGCTTCGGCTGTGGGCCGCCTCCCGAGCAAACGCGAACTTACCGCCGACTTTGTCGAACTTGGCCCCCCACCCGATCAATTCTTGAATCC
>JANYBU010000075.1 GCA_025360665.1 Nitrospira sp. | reverse complement strand
CGCCGATCGGCAAGGTCGTGGTGCGTCAGGAGGATTTGCGCGACCTTGATGTCGAGCCGTTCAAACGATTTTTCGTAAGCCCACATGAGCCGGCTCTGGCCGACCGCCGCGGCTGCCTGTTTCACGGGGAGACTTTTGGGGTATTCCGTCAGACCTAACTTCTTGATGCCGGAGACAATCGCGCCGGAGGAGACAATCAGGACTTCACGGCCGCTCGATCGGAGTCTCGCAATTTCATCCGCGAGCCGATCGATCTGTTCCGGGCGCAGCCCAGTCTCTCGGGACGCGATGAGACTGCTCCCGATTTTAATAACGATGCGGGTGGCCTGCTTTAGGAGCTGATCTCGCATGGCGTGGCTCGAAGCTGCGTAACCTGTTGCCCCACGTAGTTGACGAGTTCCGTGAGCCCTTCTCTCGTGGCGGCAGAGATTGGAAGGCACGGATAGCGATGGCGCTTACAATATTTCTGCAACTCGCGCAGGCGCGCACCATCTCCGGCCGCGTCGATTTTAGTCGCGACGACAGCAAAGGGGCGCGCAGTGATTGGCTCATCGTAGGCAGCCAATTCTTGACGCATGACCTTGAAGGTGTTGACCGGTTCTTCGGGGGCCCACTCCGACACGTCGATCAGATAGAGCAGGAACGATGTGCGCTCGATATGCCGGAGAAACCGGAGTCCCAGGCCTTTGCCCTCGTGGGCGCCTTCAATGATTCCGGGAATGTCTGCGACGGCGAAGCTGCCCTTTTCTCCCCAGCGCACGATTCCCAAATTCGGCACTAATGTGGTGAAGGGATAGTCGGCAATCTTTGGTCGTGCTGCCGAGATGACGGAGATCAGCGTCGATTTTCCGGCATTGGGAAAACCGACAAGTCCGACGTCTGCCAGCAATTTGAGTTCAAGTCTGAGGGATCTGACTTCGCCTTCAGTGCCGATTTCAAACTCTGTGGGCGTGCGGTTCGTGGGGGTTGCGAAATGGTTGTTGCCTCGTCCGCCATGGCCCCCATGGGCTGCCACAAACCGCTGTCCTGGGGCGACCAGGTCGGCCATGACCTCGTTAGTTTCATCGTTGAAGATGACGGTGCCGACGGGAAGGAGTACCACCACGTCTTCGCCGCATCTTCCGGAGCAATTGGCGGCGCCTCCCTGGCGACCGACCTCCGCTTCGTAGTGTTTTTGGTACCGGAGGTCGAGGAGTGTGGTCATGCGAGGCGACGCTTCAAACACGACGTTGCCGCCATCGCCGCCGTCGCCGCCGTCAGGTCCGCCGCGCGGCACAAACTTTTCGCGCCGAAAACTGCATGAGCCGTCGCCGCCTCGGCCGGCTGTGATACGAATACGGACTTCATCGACAAACATCGGCGCACCGTTTCTTCAGTGTGAGAGCTGTAAGGCCATTGCCTGCGAGGAGCATCCCGTTGCACGTACGGTCATGCCGGGAGTCCTCGCGGGCAAAGAAGTTGTGACGAGAAAAGAGGGAAAGATGCGCTAGGAAATCACAGGTACGGAGTCGGAATAGACACTAATCTTCTTCCGTCCACGGCCACGTTCGAACTTTACAATCCCCGTGATGAGGGCGAAGAGGGTATGGTCTTTACCGAGGCCCACGTTGAAGCCGGGGAAGAATTTCGTTCCTCGCTGACGGATCAGGATGGATCCGGCTTTCACGGTCTCTCCACCGTAGGCTTTGACCCCGAGATATTGCGGATTGCTATCGCGCCCGTTTCTAGTTGATCCGCCGCCTTTATTTGTTGCCATGACTGATCCTCGTTAGGCTGTTTCGATACCGGTAATGCGCAGCTTGGTGAAGCCCTGGCGATGGCCACGGGTCCGCCGATAGTTCTTGCGCCGTTGTTTCTTGAAAATGGTGATGGAGCGCGTGCGATCCTGGGCAATGATTTCGGCTTTGACGGTGGCCCCTTTGACCAACGGTTGTCCGACCAACATACCATTTTCGCCATGAATCAACCGAACTTGGCCGATTTCGATTGTCCCTCCCACCTCGCCGGGAAGAGATTCCACCTGGACTAATGATCCAGTTTCGACTCGATACTGCTTACCGCCTGTCTCAATGATTGCGTACATAAGCCCCTGCCTCCGTTACAGAAGATGACTGTTTAGCATAGGGGTTTGAAACCTGTCAAGGTAAAGGCGTGCCCCTCCCTGAGATTTCACCCCCGACGGGGCCCGCCGGCACACCTTCCCCCTCCTTCGGGCTAACCTATTCGGGGGCTATCCTGCTCTGGTTTTTTGGCGTATGCTATTTTTTATCGCAGAGCCGGTTCATGGATCGGAGATTATGATGGCCGTCGCACCGAAACCTCATTGCTCCAAGCCAAAAAGTACTCGATTTGTGCTCCGTCCCTATCGTCGCATACCGACCTGGCTGGTTCTCTATTATCTCAGTGGGGAATCTGTCGGGAAGGGTGTCGTGACCAATCTGTCTCAATCGGGGATGCGGGTCCAAGGTGACCATGCGGTTGAACCGGGCCTCGATTTGGCGCTGCGCATTACGTTTGCGGATGATGGCCCGACGATAGAGATTAAGCGAGCGACGGTCCGGTGGGTTGATGGGTATGATTTTGGGCTGGATCTTGTCCGCCTGAGTCCGTTAGCCGCAAAGCACATCGGAGATGTATTGAGTCGGCAGATTCGTGCCCCTCAGATGCCAGCCTGAAAGACTGCTTCCTAGCCCGTATTATTCATGAACGGTTCTGCTGCAATCGCGGATTCGCCCGCTGAGACAAGCATGGATGCGCTCGGCCCGGTGTAGGTAGGCGGGCTCGCCGGTCGGACAGCATACTGTGTCAAGTATGCTGCCCGACCGACCGGCTCCGCGCGCCCGTCTCGCTGGACGACTCCACGATTTCATGACGAACCGTCATGAATAATGCGCTAGTTCATTCTTGCCTGTGGGCCATGCCCGCCCGTTTGCTTGACGCTTCTTCCAACCCGCTGCTATATTCCGATTTCGGCGCTCGATGGTTCACGCACTCGTATTCGTTGCCTATGCTTGAGTCACAAGGAAAGATTTGGATGGATGGGTCGTTCGTCAATTGGGCGGACGCGCAGGTCCATGTGATGACCCATTCGCTCCATTATGGACTGGCTGTGTTCGAGGGGATTCGTTGTTACAAGGGGAAGTCTGGTTCCGCGATTTTCCGGTTGCAGGAACATGTTGATCGGCTGTTCGATTCCGCCCATATCGGCATGATGCAGATGCCCTTCGACAAAAAGCAGGTCGCAGAGGCCATCGTGGAGACAGTCAGAGTGAATAAGTTAGAGGCCTGCTATATCCGTCCGCTCGTCTATATCGGGCACGGAGTGATGGGGGTCTATCCTGGGGACAATCCAATCAAGCTGGCCATCGCGGCCTGGACAATGGGCGCCTACCTCGGGGACGATGCTCTGGCAAAAGGGATACGGGCCCGCGTGTCGTCGTTTACTCGTCATCACGTCAATGTCTCGATGACGAGAGGGAAGATCTCCGGCTACTACGTGAACTCGATTCTTGCGAAGCGGGAAGCGAAAGTGGACGGGTACGATGAAGCCATTCTTCTCGATACCGAGGGGTATGTGTCCGAGGGGACGGGGGAGAACATCTTCATTGTGCGTAAAGGGCAGATCAAGACCACGCCGCTCACCTCGATCCTCGACGGCATCACCAGAAGTTCCGTCATCGATTTGGCGCGGGAGCAGCGTATTTCCGTGGTGGAGGAGCGCTTCACGCGCGATGACATGTATATTGCCGATGAAGTGTTCGTGACCGGGACCGCTGCCGAGCTGACGCCGGTGCGGGAGATCGACAATCGCCGCATTGGAACCGGCACGCCAGGTCCGATTACGCAAGCTCTGCAGAAAACTTTCTTTTCCATCGTGCGTGGGGAGGACCCTTCCCACGAGGCGTGGCTTACCCGCGTGTAGCCGGACGCTGAACAGTTTCTGCTCTCACCCTCACATCCCCCACGCAGCCTTCCCAGGGCATTGCTCTCGCAACGTCCTCAGAAGACGTGAAGCGTATCTCGTTATTCGCGTGAGACTTGCGAGAAAAGCGAGACGGGTTGGAAGTTTCATCTTCGCGAGTCACGCCTGTCGCGCACGTCTTGCTCGTCTCGCTCACGATTCACGAACGACCAGGACCGACTTTTTCGGCGTCCTGCTAGTGTCCGCTGGTGGAAGAGTCGCCTGGAGTATGGCTCTCAGCGGCTGGGGCTGCCGGCGTCGTGGCCGGGGTTTCGGGGACGGGCTGAGAGGTCTCTTTCTTTTTGAGGTCGATGACTGTGGAGGAAAACGTCCGGTCTCTTGCCATGATGGCTAGGCTCAACGAGGTGACCATGAAGATGGCAGCGACGACGACCGTGAACTTACTCAAGAAGTTGGCAGGGCCACGGCTACCGAAGACGGTCTGACTGGAGCCTCCGAATGACGCGCCGATTTCAGCACCCTTACCTGACTGCAAGAGGATTCCGCCGACCATGAGAAAACAGATCAACACATGAATGACGATGAGAACAGTATACATGGCACTCCGATCAGTTAGGCACGACGTGTCTGCGCAATGCCAACGATTGTAGCAAACGATTCGGGATTGAGACAAGCCCCACCCACCAGGGCCCCGTCGATTGGGTCCGAGGCGAGGAGCGATTCGATGTTCTGGGGCGTGACGCTTCCGCCATACAGGATTCTGATGGCCGATGCTGTCTCGCTGTTCCAGCCGGTCTCCACGAACAAGCGGATCGAGCGATGCACGGCCACGGCCTGCTCCGTGGTGGCGGCTCGTCCCGTGCCAATGGCCCAGACCGGTTCGTAGGCGATCGTGACTGTCGCAAGATCCTCTGTGGTCAACCCTGCCAGGCTGCCGGTGAGCTGAGTCGTGACGACCGATTCCGTTCGGCCTGCCTCACGTTCCGCCAGCGATTCTCCCACACACAGGATCGGAGAAAGCCCGTACGTCAGCGCCGCCTGGACTTTTTTCTGAATATCCTGATCTCGTTCGCCGAAGAGCGTGCGGCGCTCAGAGTGGCCGACGATCACATAGCGGCAGCCAAGTTCGCGTAACATCGGAGCGGACACTTCTCCGGTGAAGGCCCCGTGCTGCTCCCAATGTACATTCTGTGCGCCGAGGCTGATCCAGGAAGAGGGACCTAAGGCTTTGCGGGCCGATTCGAGAGCCGTAAAGGGCGGTGCAAGGACCACATCGGCGTTGGGGGATGCAGGCAGTCGCTCGCGGAGGTCGTGAATGAAGGCCCCGGCCTCCGAGGCCGTCTTGTTCATCTTCCAGTTGCCGATGATGAGGGGTCTGCGCACAGGTGTCTCGATGGTAATAGATGGTAATAAAGGTGTGAACTCAGCGACGAGGCGATTACGCGACTCGATCCGGGAGGGCGGTCAAGCCCGGGAGTTGTTTACCTTCCAGTAATTCCAATGCGGCGCCGCCGCCGGTCGAGATGAACGACATATTCTCCGATTCGCCGGCCCGATGCACGGCCATAGCCGTTTCGCCGCCGCCGACGATCGTCAGGGCGTAGGCATTGGCAATCGCGTGAGCCATCGCGAGTGTGCCACGGGCGTAGGCATCGATTTCAAAGACACCCATCGGTCCGTTCCACAGAATTGTCTTTGCGTTCTGGACTGCTTCGTCGAATAGTTTGACGGAGGCCGGGCCAATGTCGAGGGCGTACCACCCTTTCGGAATCTCCTGGACCGGGACGATCTTCGATTCCGCCCCAGGCTCGCGACTGGCCGCGACGACACAATCGACCGGCAGGTAGAATTTCACACCGCGGGAAAGGGCATGGTCCTCAATGCCTTTGGCGAAGTCCAACATGTCATTTTCGACCAGTGAGTTGCCGATTTCCATCCCCTTTGCCTTTAAGAAGGTAAACGCCATGCCGCCGCCGATAATAACTTTGTCGACGCGCTTGCCCAGATTCTCGATGACACCGATCTTTCCTGACACTTTTGCACCACCGAGAATGGCGACAAACGGCCGAACGGGGTTTTCGACGGCTCCCTCGAGGTATTCGATTTCTTTCTTGAGGAGGAAGCCGGCGGCCGAGGCGGGGATGAATTTGGTGATGCCGACGGTGGAGGCATGGGCCCGATGCGCGGCGCCGAACGCGTCGTTGATATAGACATCGCCGAGGGCCGCCAGTGCTTTCGAAAAGGCGTCGTCGTTACTTTCTTCACCCTTATGGAATCGGAGGTTTTCAAGGAGCAGGACGTCGCCCGGCTTCATCTTGGCGACAAGCCCTTCCACCGCCGGGCCGATGCAATCCGGTGCAAACAGAATCTCCTTGCCCAGGAGCCGACCCAGGCGTTTTGCCACCGGGGACAGACTGTACCTAGGGTCGAATTTTCCGTCCGGTCGGCCCAGGTGCGAACAGAGGATTACCTTGGCGCCTTCGTCGACGGCTCGATTGATGGTCGGCAGTGTCGAGCGAATGCGGGTGTCATCGGTGATTTGGTGTGAATCGTCCAACGGGACGTTGAAGTCGGCTCGGATGATGACGCGCTTGTTTCGCAGCACGACATCGTCGATCGTTTGTTTGCGCAAATTCATGGCGGCTCCGTCAGGTCGGTCCTTCTAGGAAGGGGAGTCAGCGTGAAACAGAATCGGGCCGAGGCAGGCAGCGCCTCGCCTCGCGGTGTTCAGTGCCTCGTCGTTTTTGCCGCAATCACCTTGATCAGGTCTCGAACCCGGCATGAATACCCCCACTCGTTGTCGTACCAGGCCGTCACCTTGACGAGCCGCTTGTCGATGACCATCGTGAGCGGGGCATCGAGTGTGGCCGAATGAGGATCGCCCTTCTGGTCGATCGAGACGATCGGGTCTTCAGAATAGAGCAGAATGTCTTTCAT
>JANYBU010000051.1 GCA_025360665.1 Nitrospira sp. | reverse complement strand
TCAGGCAGCAGGTCCGCCCCAGGGATTGCGGGGAGAAATTCTCCAACCGAATGGCCAGCACGTGCTCGATCGTTTGGGCGTGTTGCAATCGTTGCCGGCCAATGCCACCAGATCTGTGCGGCACTTTCATTTTTGCCGGGCTGGAGGGAAGCGCCTTTGTAGCATCGACTATGGCGATCTGCCGGCGCCCTACAATCGCGCCATCGTGACCTTGCCGAACGTGGCCCACCACGCCATTGTCTCGGCGGTGCAACAGCAGAAGAGTGTGACGCTGCGCTACGGGACTTCTTTCACAGGACTGTTGCGCGAGGGCGACCAGGTGGTGGGATTGTCCACGCAAGGGCCAGAAGGTACGAGCACGATCCGCGCCAAAATTGTCGTCGGTGCCGATGGCGCCTTTTCGAAAGTGCGAGAGGCGCTGAAGATTCCCGCCGATGTCTATCTCTATCCTGACGGGTATCTGATCGCGATCCTCGAATCGGAGGAGCCGGTATCCGAATCGTTCTATTATATCGGCCACCGGACAATTTTGGGTGTGTTCCCGGCGACGGGGAACAAAGTCTATCTCTTCTATATGATCCCCAGCGGGTCGATGGAGGCTCTGAAGCAGCGGGGTATCCCTGCGTTGCAACAGACGTGGAGCCAGATCGCGCCGCAGTTCGCCGGGATGTTTCGGCGCCTGAGCGATTGGAGCCAGACGGCCTATATGCCGACTGGGCGGGTGCGCACGCCGACCTGGGTGGCGGATGGCGCTGTCCTGATCGGCGATGCTGCCCACGCGATCAATCCCCATGCGTCGCAGGGGCGGATGCAGGCGATGGTCGATGCCATGGCGCTGTCCGATTTGTTGCCAGGCTGTCTTGCCGATAAGGACTATTCCGCTGCCAGGCTGAAGGCGTTCGAGCAAGCCAGGCGGCCACAAGTGACCATGCTGCAGCGATTAGCCGATCAGCAAGTGTTCTATTGGAATACAGGAAATCCAGTGGTGGCCTTCCTCCGCGATCGCGTGTTTCAGACGCTGGACCGGAACGCACGGCTTCGCTATCAGGTCCTCTCGACCACGGCGGGGTTGCGAACGACCGCGCCGTTCAATTTGATCGATCGCGTGATTGCCGCGGGGTTTCTCCCTGATTTTCGTGCGAACGAGAGATCTCCACATCCGATGTCTTCATGAGGAACCATGGGCACGACTGAACGTGTGATCGAGGGCTTGCCGGACGAAATACAGAAGCGGCTGCGGACCTACGTGAAGGACGTCAAAGGCCGGTTCGTGGAGCAGCTGGAAGGCATGCTGCTCTACGGCAGTGCCGTCCGGGGGGAATTTCTCCTGGGGCGGTCCAACCTGAATATCCTCCTCCTGGTGTCGTCGTACGACAGCGCCGTCCTCAAACAGTACAGCGCAGTGCACCGCCAATGGAGCAAGGAACAGATTGTCGTCCCCCTCTTTCTCACGGAAGAGGAGTTGCGCACGTCGGCAGAGGTATTTCCGCTTGAGTTTCTAGAAATCCAGGAACACCATCGCGTCCTAGGCGGGCGCGATCCCTTCATCGGATTTCACGTAAAGACCGATCGGCTGAGAGAGGCCGTGGCCCAGGGCCTCATGAGTAATCTATTGCGCCTGCGTCAGCGCTATGTCGAAGGGAGCGGAAGCGACGACGCTACGATAATTTTGCTGCCGCTCTCGATCACCTCGACCCTTCCGCTCCTGCGCGGGGTACAACGTCTCCTCGGGCGTCCCGTCCTCTCTCACTCCGATGCCGTCATCAAGGACGTCGCCGAGCAGTTGAAACTGGATCTGCAGGGTTTGCTCGACGGCTTGTTGCTCAAGCGCGGGCAGATTTCTCCCGGCCCTCACGAAGTGCCTCGTCTCTTTGACCGATATCTGCAAGCCGCGACGGTGCTCACGCGCGCAGTCGAGCAACTGCCGCAGTCAGGGCAGCCATGACGAAGATCGTCAGCCTGGCCCGCATTATTCATGAGCGTTTCTGCTGCAATCGCCGATCCGCTGCTACGACGAGCCTTCGGCCGGCGAGCTCGCCCCTCGGGCCCTCACCGTACTGCACGAGTACGCATCGGGTTCTCACGGCTCCGCGCGCCGGTCTCGCGACGCGGCTCAGCGATTTCGCGACGAACCGTCGTGAATTATGCGGGCTAGCGATGGTGCTCTGTTTTGTCGTCTTCGAGGGCCTGGCTCAGGCGGTGTCCTACGATCGGCCCAAGATCAAGTTGCCGGACCCGCGAGGGTATGTGAGCGATCATGCCGAGGCGATCGATGGGGATTGGAAAGAGCGCATCCGGTCCGTCTGCCAGGACCTTGAACGGAAGACCGGCGTAGAAATGGTCGTGGTGACCATCCCGACCATCAAGCCGTTCGGGTCGGTCAACGAATACGCGACGGTGCTCTATGAAAAGTGGGGCATCGGATCGACGCAACAAGAACATGGCGTGTTGGTGCTGGTCGCGGTGCAGGAACGGCAAGCCGCCATCACGCTGGGCCGGCAGATGTTGCCGGTAATTACTCCCACGTTAATGAGTCAAGTTGCGCACGAGAGTTTGCAGCCGTCGATTGAGTTGGGACATTTCGGCGAAGGCCTCTATCGCACCGTGGTGGCGCTGGCCTCTCCCGCGCAAGACGTGCGTGTCGGCACCATCTCGAAGACACATTTCAAAGGCGTGGGCTTCTGGATCACCCTCTTCACCAGCATCGGGGCCATCTCGTTCTTCTGGTGGATCAGCCGTCCCGACCTTCGGCATCCCTACAGACGAATCCAAAAGGGCGAGTATTGGGGGACAGGGCAGGGGGGATTCGGGGGGAACTGGGGTGGGTTTGGGGGAGGAACAAGCGGTGAGGGATGGCGGTAGGGGCGGTAGGGTGGCCTGGCGGTTTTCCAGCGTGCGCGCGTCCAACGAGGGCCTTCTGAGGCTGCGCGTTGCGCGAGCACAGAAGATCATCAGACTCCATCCCTTCCTCTGGTCTGCGAGCAAGGAGGGCACCTGGCCGCTCCCCGCCATCGCTGATGTCTTCAGTCAGACTCCGAAAGCTTTGGCGTGGGTTATGATTGAAGCGAAGGAATGGTGCCGGGAGCAGATTTGCGTTGCTCGTGGCGCGGGTGGGGAGAAGACGCGATAGTTCGGTGGTTCGTCGGCCTGTGGGCTCAGAGGGGTGAGAGGCTATTTCTTCTGCTTCGATGGTTCTTGAGATGACTGCTTTTCCGGTTCTTTCTCTGTGATCTTCTTCATGGCATTCCCGATCGCGGAGCCGATCTTGGGGATTTCTTTTTCTATGTTCTGCGCGGCGCTCTTCAGGCCTCGCCCGAGGTCTTCCACCGTCGTTCCTTTGCTTCCTTCGGTGTTTTGATTGTCGGTAGAATTCGAGGCGCATTCAGCGGTCTGACTGAGTCCGAACAGCAGCAGTCCCACGATAATGGACGCTCTCTTCATCGGTCACCTCTGCACATCGCACACGATAGCATGTTGATGGCTTTGCGTCATGCCGGGAGGAGCAAGTCAATGAGGTATAGGTCAATGAACCAGTTCGTCTGGCGCAAGGTTGTGTGACAACTGCTCGTAGACTGATTCGCGTTCTGGAAGGCGGAGGCCTTGTGTGTCATGCCGAATGGCCTGGCCGGTCAGAGTATTGATGTGTTGCGAGGATTCATCGGCTGAAGGAACGAGGCCCATATCTGCGAATCCTTTGAAATAGGCGCCTTCTTCGATCGAGAACGTCGGTGCATGCACGTCTCCGATCTGAATGGCGGATTTGAGGAGCTGCACCTTGTCGGAAGCGGCAACCGTGCCCAGAATTTTCCCGCTGCTGATTAACGTGCCGACCGAGATGGTCCCTCGGATCACCGCATGTTCTCTGACGATCAGTACCCCCTTGGCGTGAATTTCGCCTTCAACGTAACTGTCGAGTTGGAGGGTGCCTTCGAAATAGATGAGTCCTTTGAACGTGACGTTCTTGCCCAGGACGGTACAGTTGTCGACGCCAGCCTGGTTGACTGGTTGCTTCTTTGTGCCCCACATGACGATGTTACCTGCTTTCCATGTTTCTCCGGAACGATTGTCCTTGAATGGACTGCGAGCGATCGTGGTTGAACCAGCAACACTCATGCCTCCCGATGATTCGGTAAATATTAAGTAGTATCCGTCATCTAGGTTGTCACACCGTGCGAGGTGCTTGAGGACTGTATGTAGGAAAGGGGAGACACCCTACAGGGCAAAACAGGGCAAACGGGTTGGCGCGGGAAATTTATGAGTTGGTGAAGTCTGGGGCGTGGCGGCTGGAAGTGGGGTTGATTTCTTGATGGTGTGGGGTGGAGGCGAAACAGTTGTGCCGGAACCAGAACACGACGACATGCTACATTTCTGATCGTCTGCTTCGCGGGCGTCGAACGCGCATCTCCTAATTCTTCTCGTCTCTCCCTGGGGGAGTGGCCTAGGTTGCCCTTGACTGCGCGCATCGGACGAGCACTATTTTATCGTGCGCGTTCTGCGAGCAAGAAGGGCAGCTAGCCACTTCCCCAGCCTCTCTTGATTCTAGCGAGTTGCGAGGCCATCGCTTTGACCTAGCACCGATATCGCTGATATCTTGAGTAAGATTCTGAAAGCTTTGGCGCGGGTTACGATCGGTGGGGAACGATACGGACTTCTTCTGAGTCTTGGAGGTCAGCCAAACTTGGGAGGTTGGTGGGGGAGGGATCGAGTGCGTCTCCGCAGTTAGGTTTTGAACCCGATTCGTTTGACCTTGGGCTCTGGCTCCGCCATGAGTTCACGAATTGCCTCGAAGACGACCCGAAACTGGCTGTCGTATTTCTTTTCCAATTCATTGAGGCGTCGGGCAAGCCCCTTGTTCGAGCCGATTATCTCTCGAAGCTGAACGAACGCTCTCATGATGGCAATATTCACTTGGATTGCGCGTTCGCTATGGAGCACGCTCGAGAGCATCGCTACTCCTTGTTCGGTGAAGACGTAAGGGCGATAGCGCCTTCCCCCTGGTCCAGTTTTTGAGGTCGCAAATTGCGACCTCAAACGATCCACTTCTTCTGCAGTTAGCTGAAACATAAAGTTGGCCGGGAATCTCCTCTTGTTGCGCCTGACTTGTTCGTTGAGCCTCTTTGTGGGAACGCCATACAGACTTGCCAGATCTGCATCCAGCATCACTCGATGTCCACGGATAAGCAGAATGTTCCGCTCAACGTGTTCTCTCAGTATTGGCAGGGCCATGTGTGTTCTCTCACGCGTAGGAAGATACGTCTTCGCGCGACAGAGGAATATCGTTTCTGATTCAGAAAAGCAACAGACAGAGCGATGAAATGGAAGTATTTACGAGGAATTGCGCAGGGGAATTGATATGGACGGAGTGTGGCAAGTGAAGCGTTAGCGAGTCGGAATCGTTCGCTTGGAATCCGTAGTGTTACGGTCGAGTCAGTGGGGCGGTTACCGTGATCGCCCCTGCGAGATCCCCTTCGCGATGTCCTTCCTTGGGATAGCCGGAGATATCGAGGTCGCCTTTGGGCTCACCGTGGCAGGTCAAACAGGCGGTGACGTAATAGAGTGGCATCACGACACGCAGTGT
>JANYBU010000029.1 GCA_025360665.1 Nitrospira sp. | reverse complement strand
CATTCTGCGGGATGAAGGTTATGAGGTGGCGGTGGCCAAGAACGGCGTGGAGGCGTTGCGCGTCTACACCATGGATCCGCCCGATCTCATGCTCCTCGATATCTGGATGCCGGAAATGGATGGCATGGAAGCCTTGCGCCGAGTTCGTGAGCTGGTGCCGACAGCACAAGTGATGATGATGTCCGGGCACGGCTCGATCGAAACGGCGGTCAAGGCGATCAAGCTGGGGGCGTATGACTATATTGAAAAGCCCTTGTCGCTCGAGAACGTCACGCTACGCGTCAAACATGCCTTGGACCAATACCGTTTAGAACAAGAGAATCGGACGCTCCGGACCACAGTCCAACGGAAGTTCGAGTTGGTGGGACAGTCGCCAGCGATGCAACAGTTGCGGCAGCTGATCGAGACGGCCGGACCGACCAATAGCCGCGTGTTGATTGGAGGGGAGAACGGGACGGGAAAGGAACTTGTGGCCAGGGCCATCCATCTACAGAGCGCAAGGGCCGGTCGACCGTTTGTGGCGGTGAACTGTGCGGCCATCCCAGAGACCTTGATCGAGAGTGAGCTGTTCGGACACGAGAAGGGCTCCTTCACCGGTGCGACCTCGATGAAACGCGGGCAGTTCGAGCAGGCGGACGGGGGCACGCTGTTTCTCGACGAAATCGCCGACATGAGCCTGAGCACCCAGGCGAAAGTGCTCCGGGCACTCCAGGAACAGCAATTCACTCGGGTGGGTGGGACCAAGCTGCTGAAAGTCGATGTCCGGGTCTTAGCCGCCTCCAATAAGGATTTGCTCAAGGAAATCGAGAAAGGCACGTTTCGCGACGACCTCTTCTACCGGCTCAACGTGGTGCCGATCATCGTGCCGCCGCTCAGGGAACGTCGGGAAGACATCCCGCTGCTCATTCGCCACTTCATGAAGGTCCATGCGGAAGAGCAGGGGCTGCGGAGCAAAGAGATCGCTCCGGATGCGATGGCGGTGTTTCAACAATATGACTGGCCGGGGAATATTCGTGAACTGCGAAACCTGATCGAGCGATTGATGATCATGGTGCCAGGACCCGTCATCGAGGCGGCACAAGCGGGACTCTCGTTGCAAGCGCGTCCGGTTGGGCCGGCGTCCCAGTCTGCAATTCCAGCGGTCAATCCGATCTTCACGCAGTCATATGACTCGCTCAGGGACGCCCGCAATGCATTTGAAAGGGACTACATCGCGCGAAAGTTGCGTGAGCATCATTGGAACATTTCTCGCACGGCTGAAGATTTAAAAATCGAACGGAGCCATCTCCACCGAAAGATCAAGCTTTTAGAAGTGGAGATGCGTCCTGAAATCTAGCAGGATGCCGAATAGGGCGGCACTGGGTAGTGAGGGGGCCGTGAATGGGAGTTACGAGGAACAGGCCTTCGTGAAGGCTTGCTTCAAGAGATCGGCGACTCTGGCTGCAGGATTCGTCTGGGTTTTTCGTCCCTCTTCGGCCAACGTGACAAAGAGGCCCTCAAGGCTTTCCCCCACCACGTAGCGATCGATATCAATCAGGTCCCTCTTGCAAACGGAATCGCGATGAAATGGCCGACCATTTGTCGGTGGTTGTGCCTTTGAAGTAGGCGGTGGCTGCGGTCGGGCTTTCGTCCAAGATCTGTTTCGCATCGGCGAATGTCATCTCTCGAATAGTCCTGGTGCTTGTGCGTTGACCTCTGCAACAGCCCTCCGCTAAGATGCGCCATCCTATGACAACCTATCGAGATGCCGGAGTCGATATCGATGCGGGCGACGAGTTCGTCGACCGTATTTCACCATTGGTGCGATCCACCTTCCGTCCGGAAGTCCTGACGGACATTGGCGGATTCGGTGGATTGTTTCGGCTACAGGCCCATCGCTATGCCGAACCGGTCCTTGTCTCCGGCACTGATGGAGTCGGGACGAAACTGAAGATCGCGTTTCTCACGGATCGCCACGATACCGTCGGGATCGATCTGGTGGCTATGTGCGTGAACGACATCGTGGTCAGCGGGGCGGAGCCGCTGTTCTTTTTGGATTATTTCGCGACGGGAAAGCTGGCTGTCCCCAAGGCTGAGTCCGTGCTCAAGGGAATTGCCGAGGGCTGTCGCCAGGCTGGCTGCGCCTTGATCGGTGGGGAAACGGCCGAGATGCCTTCCTTCTATGCAGAGGGCGAATATGACCTGGCAGGGTTTGCCGTCGGAGTGGTGGATCGACCCAAGATTATCGATGGCCGCAGCATCGTGCCAGGCGATGTCCTGATTGGATTGGCCTCGACCGGTCTTCATAGCAACGGCTATTCGCTGGCTCGTCGTGTCTTGTTGGATCAGGCTAAGCTAAGTGTGACCAGTCGCCTGCCTGAACTCGATCAGCCTCTGGGGGACGTCTTGCTGACGCCGACCAGAATCTATGCCAAACAGGTCCTCACATTGATCCAGGAATGCCCCATCAAAGGCATTGCCCATATCACCGGCGGCGGCATCACTGAGAATCTTCCGCGAGTGTTTCCCTCAGGCGTGCGGGCACAGGTGCGACGGAGCGCCTGGTCCGTGCCGCCTATTTTCCAAGCGATTGCCCGGCTTGGACAGGTCGAGCGTGAGGAAATGTATCGCGTCTTCAACATGGGGATTGGCTTGATTCTCGTGGTGTCGGCGTCAGCCGCCCAGACGGTCATCGCGCGCGCCACGGCTTTAGGCGATCCGGCTTGCCAGATCGGGACCATCGTACCATCAAGCGGCGACGTCCCATTGGTGGAGTATGTCGACTAAGCGGGTGGATGCGCTTCGAGTCGCCGTGTTGGCATCCGGGCGCGGATCGAATCTTCAGGCGGTCATCGACGCGATCGACGCGGGAACGGTTCAGGCAAAGCTTGTCGCCGTCATCAGCAACAAGCAAGAAGCCCCGGCGTTAGAACGAGCCCGCCACCACGGACTGTCCGGCCTCTTCGTCGATCCAAAACCCTATGCAGGCAGACCCGATAGTCGTGAGGCCTACGATCGCGAACTACTCGATGTGCTTCGGCGGCACGATGTGGAGTTGGTCTTACTGGCCGGGTACATGAAGATCGTGACCAGGGTCCTCGTGGAGGCCTTCGTAAATCGCATGATGAACATCCATCCGTCCCTGTTGCCCTCATTCCCAGGGTTGGATGTGCAGAAGAAGGCGATCGAGTGGGGCTGTAAACTCGCCGGATGTACCGTTCATTTTGTCACAGAAGGCGTTGACGAAGGGCCCATCATTCTTCAAGCAGCGGTTCCGATTCTCGATGACGACACGCACGACACATTGGCCGCTCGGATTCTCGTACAAGAACACAATATCTACCCGCGCGCGGTCCAGCTTTTTGCCGAGGGGCGACTGCGAGTTGAGGGGCGCCGCGTGTTCATCGAGGCTGGAAAGCAGGAGGGTGAGGCGGTGATCAGCCCGTCGTAAACGATCTGGTATGTCTGGTCTATTCAGTCTGTCTCGTTTGTTTGATTGAACAAAACTAACCAGACAGACCAGATGGACTTTTTCAGCATCCTGCTAGAGACTCAGGAAACGGTTGTGTATAATGCGCGAGTCGGTAAGGCGTTCGTCTCACTGTCTGAATGTCGGTCGCGTGGGGGGCTAGCTCAGTTGGGAGAGCACTACGTTCGCAACGTAGGGGTCGGGGGTTCAATTCCCCTGCCCTCCACCAAACTTATTTTGACCCACCACGAGCCGCAGTAATCCCGCATAATCGCCCGGCACTTCAGCAGTCAGGTTCCCTCACTCTGCTCTTGCACCCTCATTCCCAACCCTCCTACAATACGGCTCCCTGCGAGGCCACCATGCCGCTCCGATTCACCATCCCCCTTGTGCTCTCGTTCGTCTGTCTCGCCGTACCCGCATGGTCCAACTTTGAAACAGGCATGGATGCTTATAACCGTAAAGACTACGCAACAGCCTTGCGTGAGTGGCGAGCACTCGCCGAGCAGGGAGATGCAGAGGCGCAGGACTTCCTCGGAACGCTGTATTTCAAGGGATGGGGCGTGCCACAGGATTATGCGAAGGCACGACAGTGGTGGGAGAAAGCCGCCGTGCAGGGAAGCGCGAGCGCGCAGAACGATCTCGGGCTGCTCTATGCCAACGGGCTGGGCGGACCTCAGGACGTAGTCCAGTCGCACATGTGGTACAGCCTGGCGGCAGGAAATGGATATGAGATCGCGACTGGATACCGCAATGATCTCGCCAAACAGATGACCCCTGCCCAGATTGCCGAGGCGCAACAGCGGGCGCGGGAGTGGACACCAAAGACGCCGTAAGCTCCTCGCTGAGCCTCGCAGTTCCCATACACCCCCGCCAATCAATACACGCATTCCCCCACGCCCCCGCCTTGCGGTTTCCACAGGCCCCTTCTAGAATGGGCCACCTGCGAGGCCCCTATGCCCTTCTCGATTCGTCCCTTCCGCCGCTTCCCCGTGCACTGCTCTGTCACGTACCACGTGGGCCCATTCCAAGGACAAGGCACCGTATGGAATCTTTCGTGCTCCATCTGGCGAATCGCGGGAAATTTTTGATAAAACTAAGTACGATTAAAAATGTAGGCTTATAAGGAGGAACAGCGATGCAAGGTATGCAAATCAAACATTTCGAATTATTCAGCTCACTAACCACCGATAGCTGCCGAATTAAGTTTCTGTTTACAGATGGGTCCTCTCAAATCATAGATATGCCTCCCGACCGATATGCGGCGGCGGTAGCCACACTTAAAGCTTCCTCCATTTCATACTATTCCTATGATCCAAGTCACCAGTTACATTTCATTGGCAGCGCACCGGTTACACTGGGCAAGGGCTTTCCCGGAACCGAACCTGGTCACTGAGACCGATTATTGACGACATCCTAGAAATGCTAAATAGGTACAGCCCGACCTCGCACCAGTCGCAAAACCTGCTGAAACGGTTGGGGCGAATCTTTGAGATGGGGCAGCGGGTGGCGAAGGGGACGACTCCGACGCCTGACGCGAAGTCGTCAACGCAGCGAAATCCTCAATGTTTTTGGGGTTAATAAAGACCGTAACTCAGCCCCCGCAACCAACGTGGCAGGCCGTAAGGGTACGCAAATCGTGGGGTAAAATAAAGCAGGTTGCGGGTGCCCTCCACCAGCCTTCGCTAAAGCTTCGGCTGCAAGCCAGCTTTAGGACGAAGGCTGTCCCCCGAAGCACAGTCGTGCGAAGAGGGACGGCTTCATGAAGTACGTCTATCTCATCCAAAGTCTCGCAGCTCCAGATCAGCACTACCTGGCCCGTATTATTCATGAAGCTTCTGCTGCAAGTGCGGATACGCGGCTGTGACGGGCAGTCTCGCCGCTCAGCTCTTCGACATACTGCACGAGTATGCCTCAGGGCTTCACGTCTCCGAGTGCCTGTCTCGCTTCGCGTCTGCACGCTTTCGCAACGAACCTTCATGAATAATGCGGGCTACTGGGGTGAAGGGAATAGTCGGGTGTGAGGTGTGGAGCGCGTGCGTGAGGTTAGGTTACGTGGCACGGGAAAGAGAGTCCACCGTGTTTCGGGTGCTCAAGGCAACAAGCGCCTGCCGCGCGCGGAGGAGTCGATCCCCCCTCCGCGCGCAGCGTCCCTTCCTCGCTACGGTTTCCGGGTATAGGTGATCTCCATCATCTTCATTTCCTTGCCGTGGTGATGAGTCCCGTACATGTCAAACGTCTGGGTAGTACTGTCCGCAATCTTCCACACCGCGCGATGCGTCATCTGTCCTCCGCCCAGCTCAGCGTGCTGACCCTTCATTGTGATGGTCTTGCCATCGGTGCTTGCCGTGCCTTCCATCATGAAAATCCCCGTGCCCATGGTATCGATCCACGAAGTGACATATCTTTTGCGAAGGTTGTCGTAGGCGTTGATCCCAACCCCGGAGAAGGGTTGTCCCATCATCTCGCCGGTGAATTCCTGCTGGAGAAAGCGCCCATCCAGCAACATCTTCATTTCTGCGGAGCCGTTCGATTCCATTGGGGGCTTGCCTGGCTCCATCCAGGACTTGGTCTTCGTTGTCCAACTGCCGGCCAAAGTTGCGAACAGCTTATGAGGCTCGCCGGGCGTGGCCAGTTTCATATAGGCTTCCATCATGGCCTGCTGGTCCATCTGTTTTGCCTGTTTCTTGTCCTTGGCCATGACGGGAGACGCGACGATTAAGAGCATGAGACAGGTGAGTGGAACGAATGTGTAACGCATAAGAACCTCCTTCATGTGAATGTCCCCGTTTTATCCGCCGCTGTAACTACTTCTTCTTGCCCATCTGCGCGCGCAGGCGCTCCTCTTGCTTCCTGATCTCGGGCGTGAACTCGGCACCGAAATCCTCCGCCTCGAACACCTGGCGAATCTCGATCTCGGACTCCCCCTTCATGGGATTCGGGCAGCGCTTGACCCATTCGATCGCCTCTTCCCTCGACTTCACCTGCCACAGCCAGTAGCCCGCGATGAGTTCCTTCGTTTCGACGAAGGGTCCGTCAATCACGGTGCGCTTGGCTCCAGAGAACTTGACGCGCGCGCCCTTCGAGCTTGGCTGGAGTCCTTCGCCTGCGAGCATCACACCGGCCTTGACCAGTTTCTCATTGAACTTCCCCATTTCGGTCAGGAGCTTTTCGTCTGGAAGAACGCCTGCTTCTGAATTCTTGTCGGCTTTGACGAGAATCATGAATCGCATGGTGGTGTCTCCTTTCTTGTTGCAAGAAAAATCGCAGCATCAAATGCCTAAGGCGCACGATCGCGATCAGGATGCAGGCTGTTCAAAATGGCCGTCCAGCAAGGCCGCGGTGCGTACGGCGACTGAGGCGTACGACGCGAGAACGCCGCTGGCGGA
>JANYBU010000008.1 GCA_025360665.1 Nitrospira sp. | reverse complement strand
TGCTGAAGGGGGAAGGACTTCTGACTCCCCTGACGCAGGAACAGCAGGCGCCTGAACTGCGGCCTCTGGCGAAGGATTTGCGATCGTTAGTGCAGGCGCTCGAAGCCGACCGTCGGATGCGCGATGAGAGTCAGATTTCATGGACCCCGACCAGCCTCAAGACTATTCTTCACGAACAACTCGCCGGCGATCAGGTGCTCATTGTGTCCAACCGCCAACCGTATGTCCACAACTGGCGAGACGAGAAGATCGAAGTGCAGGTACCGGCAAGCGGATTGGTCTCGGCGCTGGAGCCGGTCATGCGTGCCTGTTCCGGGGTGTGGATCGCACATGGCAACGGATCGGCCGATCACGATGTCGTGGACGGGCGCAGCCATGTCGGTGTGCCGCCGGAGCATCCCGCGTATGAGATTCGCCGCGTGTGGATAACCGCAGAAGAGGAGGCCGGTTACTACTACGGGTTTGCGAACGAAGGTCTCTGGCCCTTGTGTCACATCGCCCATGTACGGCCCACGTTCCGCTCGTCGGATTGGAACCACTATGTAGCGATTAACGAACGATTCGCTCAGGCCGTCGCTGAGGAAGCCACCACCGACAATCCGGTCGTCCTGGTACAGGATTACCATTTCGCCCTGCTCCCGAAACTGATCCGGGACAAATTGCCGAACGCGACGATCATCACTTTCTGGCACAGTCCCTGGCCGAACGCGGAAAGTTTCGGGATCTGCCCCTGGCGCCAGGAAATTCTGGAGGGGCTCCTCGGGAGCAGTATTCTGGGATTCCATACCCGGGACCACTGCAACAATTTCATCGAGAGTATCGATCGGGTCCTTGAGGCGCGCATCGATCGGAACAGCTCGACGGTGTCGTATGGAGGCAAGCTGACGGCGGTTAACCCCTATCCGATCTCCATTGAGTGGCCCTTGCGATGGATCCAAGGCCAGCGGCCGGTGCCGGAGTGTCGAACGCTGGTGCGGGAGCTCTATGGGCTGCCGCCTGACCGCCTCGTGGGTATCGGGGTCGAGCGGATGGATTACACGAAAGGCATTCTGGAACGGTTCATGGCTGTTGAACGGCTGCTGGAACTCAAGCCCGAATGGATCGGCAAGTTCACATTCATCCAGATTGCCGCTCCCAGCCGCTCGATCATCGAACAGTACCAGCATCTCACGAGCCAGGTGTTTGCATTGGCCGAGCAGATCAACAAGCGATTCGGGCGGGACGGCTACGAGCCGATCTGTCTGAAAGTTCAACATCACGAGCCGCCCCAAGTCTGCGAGTGTTATCGAGCCGCGGATGTCTGCGTGGTCAGCAGTCTCCACGACGGGATGAATCTGGTCGCCAAAGAGTTCATCGGCGCCCGCGACGACGAGCAGGGCGTCCTGATCCTCAGTCAGTTCACGGGAGCCGCCCGCGAGCTGACGGAGGCGCTCGTGATCAACCCGTACGACATCGATCAGTTTGCCGCTGCGCTCCACGTGGCCCTGACCATGCCCAAGGTAGAGCAACGTGCTCGGATGGTGAGCATGCGTGGGCTTATCCAGGAATTCAACGTCTATCGCTGGGCAGGACGCATGCTCATGGATGCAGCTCGTATGAGACAGCGGGAGCGGGTGATGAAGCAGGTCGGGCGCACGAGCTTGCTGAGTTGATCGACTGACCATGGAATATCTTCTGACGGACAGGGGTAGGAGTGAGCTAGAGGCACTCCTGACGGTTCATTCTTTGTTTGCCTTCGATTTTGATGGAACGTTGGCGAAGATTGTTCGCGATCGCCACACCGCGCAGCTGGGACGGCCGATCCGTCTCTGGCTCGGAGAACTGGCCAAGTGCGCCCCGACGGCCATCATTTCCGGGCGTTCTGTGGAGGATCTGCGGGCGCGTGTCGGCAACACAGTGCCCTACCTGATCGGGAACCATGGGTTGGAAGGTCTTCATGTGACACAGCAGGTTGTGCAGCAAGCCCGAGACACCTGCAGAGGATGGAAGCAGCTCATCGAAGAGCGATTCGGTACCGAGCTGACGCGGTGCGGTGTGTTCGTGGAGGACAAATCCTATTCGCTCTCGTTCCATTACCGGAACGCGGGTCGGAAGGACGATGCCCGGGCGCTCGTCTTCCACGTCTTAGCCGAACTGTCTCCGCTCCCTCGCATAGTCCTCGGGAAAGCTGTTGTCAATGTGGTGCCGGCCGCGGCGCCGCATAAGGGCGCGGCGTTGTTGGAATTGATGTACCAACTCAACTGCACCACGGCCCTCTATATAGGCGACGATTATACCGATGAAGATGTCTTTTCTCTGCCGGACACGCGCATCCTGACAGTGAGGATTGGCAAGAATAAGATCTCGGCCGCGAGGTTTTTTCTAAAAAGGCAGACAGAAATCACGGAGGTGCTGCGGTCTATTGTAAAAACTGCTGACCGAAACACTCACGTCCTGGGAGGCCGTCACGAACCTGGGCTTGCGCAGACCACCACTGGGGCTGGGTGATCATCCCCATTCCGGTGGGCGGACGGTCTTCGGACACGGGTTCAACTCCCGGCGCCTCCACCATACCTCGCGTGCGCGACTTCCAGTGCAAGAGAATCGCACGTCGTGTGTGCCACTGGCTCTGCATCGCGTTCTCGTGATGGATGTCGGCGGAGAACACTATCACGTGTCTTGGTCCTCACCGCGCTCGTTTATTCGCTCCTTCTCCCCTCCCATAACAATACAATAGCGTGGGAATCGGATCGCCACCCTGGATTGCTCCTCGGGAGTTTCGGTATTGTGGTCAGATGCGAGGGTGCCTGCGGTTCCGGCTCCGGCACCCGCAGCCCCCGGCCGCGCTCCTCGGGCAGGATGGGGCGCCGATGGTGTTGGTGCCCGCCGGGGAGTTCACGATGGGGAGCGAGCAGGGCGATGACGACGAGCAGCCGATCCATCGCGTCGTCCTCGACAGTTTTTATCTGGACACGTT
>JANYBU010000007.1 GCA_025360665.1 Nitrospira sp. | reverse complement strand
AAACTCTGCTTGAAGACGAGCCAGCAGTGGCACATCGAGCAACGACATGGAGAACTCATGCTCCGAGATGAAGGAGTTAGACTGTACCGGAGGAGAGGGAGCGCTGCAAGAAGGGCTAGCAGGCTATGGAGAAACTATTTTAGCACGTGAGAATTTCGGTGGTTCGCATGTGTGGCACAACAGTAAGAAGCTCCCGCAATATGCTCAATAAGGCCGTCTCTTCGCACGTCGTTCGTGAATCGTGAGCGAGACAAGCAAGACGTGCGCGACAGGCGCGATTCGCGAAGATGGAACTTCCGAGTCGTCTCGCTTTTCGCGCAAGTCTCGCGAGTCTCGCGCAAATAATGAGATGCGATTCACGCTTCAACGGTGTCGAGAGCGCTGCATGGGAAAAGGCACGTCTCTGGTAAAGAGGCTGTCTTGGCAGCCTCAGGGCGGGCGGGTGAAGTAGTCGCCGGGGTCTAGCGGGTGAGAATGCCTACTTTTTTCGGGATCCTGTACAAGGCTTTCTTCGGTAGGTAGCCAAGTTCATCAAGGCGCAGCTCTTTGACATGCTGCATCACGTGATCGCTGAGATCCGTCTGTACGGATGCTTCCTGCGCCGATGTGGAACCTTTTACCAGCGTGAATGGCAGTTCATCCTTCCAGAGCAGATGGCCGTCGCGATTCATCAGGTACAGATATAGGCGTTGTGAGCCCTCTGCTTTCCACCCCCAGTCGCTCGGATGAGAAGGCGAACCGGCGGCAACGCGACTGACGAGAACAGTATCGACACCCAAGTCCCGCGTGACTTCTTTGGCTAGGGTACTGCGATCTGCATCATCGGCTTTTGCCGAACGCGGATCGGCTGCGGTGACTCCGGCCGCAATACTCGTCGGCACTTCGACACGCAACGCAGTTTCCTGCTGCAACAAGGTGGCAAGCCGCGCGCCCATCTCCGGATCGCTCTCAACCGGAAGGACTGCCACGCTCGTCACCTTCAAATTGTGGACAGCATCGCTCAATTGGTCCTGCTCTGCCACCCATGATTGCTCGAACGGCCCAAAGGTCACGTTGCTGTCCCTCATTGAATCCACCGACACCAGTGCCACCCAGGCTCCTGCGAGGCAACCTTGCAACAGAAAGGACCCGGTCACAACCAGACTGAGGGTCACGACACGCACCCGATCACGCCGGCTACCGGCTCGGACCGTCCCCAGATCGAAGGTTTCTGTCATAGAGTCGAGTTTCATGAAGAGATGTTTCCGCAAGAGACGTACCTTACTCGAGCGAGCCTCACACACCTCCTCCAACCTGTCGAGATATTTACTGTTACCGACAGGCCAACGTAAATAAGCCCCGTCAATCCCTCTGAACAGAGGGTCTGAAACATACACCTCGATGAACAAGATGGAACGCTGACGGCTAGGGAAAAAACAGGCAGGACAGCAGGAGCTGAGCTGAGATCAGGCTGAACAGACCTTGATCTCACGGCAAGGGATCGGCCCTAGTCGGCATCGTCGGGCCGACCGACACCAATCCCGCAAAATTAGGCCGTAGCTTTGAGCGCATGACGGAGCCGCGGCATGGCCGCTTCTTTTCCAAGTAACCGCGAGGCCCCCGCCTGTTGAATCATCCGATGTCGCTGGATAAGTGGATCGACAATGTTCCCGCAGGACACACATCGCCATCCTTTCATCCACATGGGTATACTGCTCTCGCGCATGTCGATCAGGTTATCGGCAACCATGAGACCATCACATCTGGTGCACTCCATGGGACCCTCCTCTGTTAACGCTGGAGCCCACGACCACGACGCCACACCCACTCCCCTTCTAAGCTTAGCAGACGTGTGACCATCCGCTTGCCTGTCTACAAAGATAGCAATCGCAATGCCACAGATCTTGCTGCGACTGCTTGCGTGTTATAGCGGTGAATCGTAGAGTGCGACCGAACAACGTTCGGCCTAAACCGCTTATACGTGTGACACATCGGTCCCATGCGGCAAAAATGACCTGGTCCACGAGCCGATGCCCTGAGTGGAAAAATCCATCACTCATTGTAAATCTACCCCGCTCTCTTCGAACACAACAGACGATCGGAGGCGAATCGTGGCACTGACCGCGACAGAAATTGCGAAGGTGATGGGTGAACTTGCTCCGACCTTGGCCGGAGGTTGGATTCAAAAAATTTACCAGCCGACGGATCGTACGCTGGTGCTGGAGATTCGCGCACCGGGACAGACGCACCGACTCCTCATCTCATGCCACCCTGAAACCGCCCGTCTCCACTTCACCACAGCAGCCTTTCAGAATCCACCGACGCCTCCACCCTTCTGTCAATTTCTCCGCGCCCATCTGCAAGGTGCGCGAATCGACCAAGTCGAACAGATTCAAGGAGACCGGATCGTTCAGCTTGCTCTGACCACCAAGGAAGGCCCCTGCATGTTGGTCGCAGAGCTGACAGGGAAGACATCCAATCTCCTCGTGCTCGATGCCGCAGGCCGTATCCGACGAGACCTGAACGGGGTGAGGGACCTCGTGGGACAGCTGTATGTTCCACCCGCTCACTCGCAACGAGAACGAGCTGCCGCCGATCACACACGATTCAGCCAGGATAGCCCAGAATCACCATTTCCTCTGTCGGCTGCCATCGAAGCCCATTACCACCAGGCAGGAGCCGCTGCAGTCGTCGAGACCGTGCAGAACGCCCGGGCAGGGATACTCAGAAAATCCATCAAGAAGCTTCGCCGCCGCATTGAGGCCTGGCACGAAGACCTCGCGAAGGCAGAGAAGTATAAGGCCTACGCGCGCTACGGCGAACTCATCAAGGCGAACCTCGGGAACATCCGCAAAGGACAGACCGACGTATCCGTGGTGGATTATTTCGATGAGGAGCTTCCCAACCTGACGATACCTCTCGACCAGACTAAGACTCCCCAAGGCAATATGGACGACTACTTCCGAAAGCATCGGAAGCACCTGGCTGCAGAGCGGGAGCTGCACCCACGCATCGAAGAAGGGCAGAAGGAATTGGAGGCTCTGTGCCGAGAATTAGCCGCCATCGAACAGGGAACCTGGCAGCCGCCTGAGAAACCGCATCTGATAATGCGCGAACGAACCCTCTCGCGATCAGGCGGGAAAAAGGGCCGTCAGGAACAACGTCAAGGTCCGTTCCGCCGCTTCACCTCATCAGACGGTTTGATGATTTATGTCGGAAAAAATGCGCGCGAGAACGACGAGCTGACATTCGGCCTCGCCAAGAGCGACGACCTCTGGCTCCATGCTCGGGGCACCCCCGGCTCCCATGTGGTGGTGCGCCTCGAAAAAGGAGCCGACGTACCCCCCGAAACCTTACGCGATGCGGCGACGTTGGCTCTGCTGTACAGTGATCTCAAAAAAAGCGGCAAAGGCGACATCATCTATACCCGTCGCAAGTGGGTCAAGAAAGCGAAGGGGCAGGCGCCGGGCGCCGTGATCGTCACACAAGAGAAATCACTGCATGTGAGCCTAGAGAAGAAACGGCTGGATGTGCTCAAGGCTCGATCGGCTCACGAGTAGTCACTCGAATCTCGCGGTATCTTTCCTAGCATTCCCTTATCATGCTACAGTGCCCACATATGGGCACCTCCTCACCACAGATCGACTCTCTGCGAATCATCAGCGCACTGATCGCATGCAAGGGGCTCCACGAGTTCGATCGCACATTGAATCAGGAGCTACTCAAGGCGTTGAAGGGCGACCTCGTGGGCTTCTACCTGTATAGCGAAACGGCGAAGGCGTTCGCTCCCGTCTCAGACTTGTTGACTCATCCCGACTCCCCCGGCTATCTCATCGGCCAATTGCCTGCAGAGGGGACGATGAAAGAAGCCGTGGTCCAACACGGCCACGCACTCCTAGAAAACAATCTGGCCGGTTCATCCTGGGCTGAAGCTGTCGTCTTGAAATCTGCAACGTTTCAGACCGCTTCTGTCCTTACCGCCCCATTGGCCGTGGCGCCTCCGGAGGGGAATCAGCACCCTCGTACGATCGCAGTCATGGCCGCCATCGCCATCGGTAGAGCCAACGCGTTTACCGAAGATGATCGGCTGTTCCTCGAACAACTCGGCGTCCAGTTAGGGCCAGTCCTTCAAAGTGTCCTCGCATCGGAAGAACGTGACGCACTCATCGCCATCAACAGCCAGGTCGTCGTCGGGACGATGACGATCGATCAACTCATGCCGGTCGTGGGAGACATACTGCGCTGCATCGTGAGGCAAGACATGACCGGGCTGGTACGATTCGTTCAGTCCCCGCAGGGGCCGTGGTTCGACATCGTCTATCGCGAAGGCGTCGAAATCGATCTCACACAGCTCCGGCAGTTTCCCTTCGAACGGATGGCCCCGGCCGAAATGATGGCCACCGGGAAACCGCTCCTCATCACAGGACACAACCACGAACGCTTCCCGGAACGCTCCTACATCGAATCCGTCGGCATCCTCTCCTGCATACTTTGCCCCTTGATCCTGCGAGGAACACCTTATGGATTCCTGGCGATCGGCAGCAAACGGCGCAACGCATTTTCTGAGCGAGACCTGGCCTTCGCCGAGCAGATCGGTTTTCACCTGTCGCAGGCCATCACGAACCTCACGGCCTATGAAGAGATCCGATTGCTGAAAGAGCAACTCGAGCAGGAAAACGTCTACCTACGCGATGAGATGAGGGCCTCGGTCGATTTCAACACGCTGGTCGGTGAAAGCCCCGCGTTACAGAAAACACTGAAGGCCATCGAGAAGGTCGCGCCGACCGATTCCACGGTGCTCATCACAGGGGAAACGGGCACGGGGAAGGAACTTATCGCTCAGGCCATTCACCATCTCTCGCCGCGGAAAGATAAGCCGTTGATCACGGTGAACTGCGCCGCGCTGCCGCCGACGTTGATCGAGTCTGAACTCTTCGGCCATGAGAGGGGCGCATTTACGAATGCCACGGCACGGAAAATTGGCCGCTTCGAACTCGCGAATGGAGGCACGATTTTCCTGGATGAAATCGGCGAACTGCCGCTCGATCTTCAAGCGAAATTTCTGCGAGTGCTCGAAGCACAGGAGCTGCAACGAGTCGGCGGCACGCAGACAATCAACCTGAATGTGCGCGTGCTGGCAGCGACCAACGTCGATGTGGGACAAGCCATCAAGAGGGGCCTCTTTCGATCCGATCTCTTCTACCGACTGAACGTGTTCCCGGTTCGGATTCCCCCGCTCCGAGAACGCCGCGACGACATCCCTGCCCTGGCGAAGCACTTCGTGAAAAAATACGGCGCACGGCATCACAGAACCGTGACGCGCATCGGCAGCAGCACCCTGAAAGCGCTCGCAGCCTACGACTGGCCTGGCAACGTGCGCGAGCTTGAGCACCTGATCGAACGGGCCGTCATCGTCAGCCAAGGGCCGGTTCTGACCATTGATGAGTTGGAACAGCCCGCGCCAGACAGCGGCCATGAAAATACCCCGCGCACGTTGGCCGATGCCGAACGCACCCATATCATCGAGACCCTCAGCCAGACCAGTTGGGTCCTTGCCGGCAAGCACGGCGCCGCAGTTCGCCTTGGGATGAACCGCTCAACTCTCCAACATCGGATGAAGAAACTCGGCATCCATCGCCCATCCCTCCGCTCCAAATAATCTGCCCACATATCGGCAGCGATCTTCTCTTCGTGCCCACATATCAGCAGATTCATCGACGTGACTCTCAAGGCTCAGTCGGGATTCTCTCACCACTCTCTCCCATACTTCAGCAACTTGCACACCCATGACCGTACGGTTCTCCTGACTGGCACCATCCCTGCTCTATACCTCTGGCATGGACCATCGCACTTCTCTTACTCCTGAAGATTTAAGCCGTACCATCGAAGACTACTTCGCTGAGCGGCGGGCTGAGTTGCTTCCCTCCGGCGAGCAGACGAAAGACGGAAGACGGTTTTCCTGGTGCGGTGACGTGCTGGAATTCCTCACCGAAGGGCTCGCTGAGCGTCTGGCC
>JANYBU010000441.1 GCA_025360665.1 Nitrospira sp. | reverse complement strand
CGGACCCTGTGGCCCCTGCTCGGAACTCCATTTCGACCAGGGACCGTCAGTGCCGGGCGACGATCGGCCGAACGGCGAGGGCGATCGCGTCCTCGAGATCTGGAATCTCGTCTTCATGCAGTTCAATCGGGATGCCGCGGGGAAATTGCATCCCTTACCTAGGCCCAGCATCGATACGGGTATGGGATTGGAACGGCTGGCGGCCGTGGCACAAGGCGTCTACAGCAACTATGACAGCGATGTGTTCACGCCGTTGCTCAGCGCCGTGGGCACCAGGGCCGGGGTTCGGTATGGGGAGAAGGACGCGACCGATCGGTCGATGCGCGTGGTGGCGGACCACCTTCGCGCGATCACGTTCTTGATGGCTGACGGTGTGCTGCCGTCGAACGAGGGGCGCGGCTATGTGCTGCGCCGGATTCTGCGCCGGGCCGCGCGCCATGGACGGCTACTGGGCATCGTCAAGCCCTTTCTCCATGAATTGACGGCGGCGGTCGTGAACCAGATGGCCGGGGTCTATTCAGAAGTCCGAGTCGCTGCTGCGACGATTGCCGAGGCGACGAGAGGCGAAGAGGAGCGGTTTATCGCCACGCTCGATCATGGCTTGCCGATTCTCAACGAGGTGATTGTGAAAGCACGCTTGGCCGGGAGTAAGGTCCTCACGGGTTCTGACGTGTTCAAGCTCTACGACACCTATGGGTTCCCAATGGACTTGATGGGAGAGGCCTGCCGCGAGCAGGGGATGACGCTCGATGAGGCGGGGTTCGACCAGGCCATTGAGGAACAGAGGACTCGTGCGCGCAAAACCGGCGGGTTTGAACAGGAAACGGCTCGACCGGCAGTTGCGGAGCTGGCCGGTCGTATCGGGGCGACGAAGTTTATCGGCTATGATCGTCTGGAAAACGATAGTCTCGTGCAGGCGATTTTGAAAGGCGACCGGCTGGTCAAAGAAGCAGCAGAAGGCGATGAGGTTGAATTAGTCCTGGATGTGACGCCGTTCTATGCGGAAGGCGGTGGGCAGGTCGGCGATCAGGGTGTTCTGACGGGCCCTGATGGGCAGATGGAGATCAAGGAAACTACGAGGCCTGTGCCGACCTTGATTCTGCACAAGGGGACCGTCACGAAAGGGCGGATTCGTGAAGGCGAGGCGCTGCGCATGACCGTCAATGCCACGAGGCGGCAGGACGCTCAGCGAAACCATACCGCCACCCACTTGCTCCATGCCGCGTTGCGCGATTTGCTAGGTCCTCACGTCAAACAGTACGGGTCGCTCGTCGGGCCGAATCGTTTGCGATTCGACTTCGCCCATTTCAGGCCGCTGACCTCCCACGACATCGATGAGATCGAAACGGTGGTGAACAACGAGGTGCGGAAGAACGAGCAGGTCGCGACTGAGGTGATGAGCATTCAGGATGCGGTCGCTAAGGGGGCGTTGGCCTTCTTCGGCGATAAATATGGCGAACAAGTGCGGGTGGTGACCGTCGAATCCTTTAGCAAAGAACTCTGCGGCGGTACGCACTGTCGGCACACGGGGGACATCGGCCTGTTCCGAATTGAGTCCGAGACCGGTGTCGCGGCTGGTGTGCGCCGTATCGAAGCCCAGACTGGTAGCGGGGCGCTCGCGCAGATGAAGAAACTGGAGACGGACATCCGGGAACTCTCGGACTTGCTCAAAGTCGGCCAGTCCGAATTGGTCACCAAAACACGCAAGGTCATGACGCAGTTGAAAGATAAAGAACGCGAGCTGGAAGAGCTGAAATTGAAAATGGCCAGCGGCTCAGCGGTCGAGGCCACGGCGAAAACAATAGCTGGCGTTCAGGTGCATGTGCAGCGGACCGATGGCCTGGATGTGAACGGCATGCGGGCGCTGGCCGATCAGCTACGGGACAAATTGAAGAGCGGTGTCGTGGCTCTCGGCGCTGCCAACGATGGCAAAGTCTCGTTACTGGTTGTCGTCACGAAGGATCTGATTGCCAGATTGAAAGCGGGCGATATTATCAAGGAGATGGCGGCGGAAGTCGGTGGTACCGGCGGCGGCAGGCCCGAGATGGCCCAAGCCGGCGGGAAGGACCCAGCCAGGCTGGATGTCGCGTTGGAAAAGGTCTTTGGGCTGGTCGAACGGATGTTGGAGCGGTAGACTGATGGAAGATGGTAAACGAATACTCGCGCTCGATTATGGGACCAAGCGGATCGGGGTAGCCCTGAGCGATGAGCTGGGGTGGACCGCCCAACCGCTTGAGACGCTCAATCGGCGTACGTTAGACCGAGACATTGCCTATATTGCGTCTCTCGTCGTGGCTTATGGGGTCAGGCAAGTCCTGTTGGGATTCCCGCTTCAATTGGATGGCCGCGAGGGGCCGGCGATCCAGGCGATGCGCGAGTTTCAGGCCCGGTTGGAACAGGGAGTGCCCGTTCCTGTTATTCTGTGGGATGAGCGGTTGACGACGAAGTCGGCGGAAGACCTCTTGATTGCGGCCGATGTCAGCCGGAAAAAGCGGAAGGGTGTGGTGGATCGCATCGCCGCTTCGATTCTGCTCCAGAGTTATCTGGCAAGCCTTGAACCGGCGCCGAAGATGGGACCGGAATCATGGGTGGATGAGTATGGGCACGGAGAAACGGTAGAGCCACTTTATGAGCCTACGGATCATTCTCGGATGTCTGCTGGTCGCAATGGTCGCACTTGGCGTCGTCGCATATCAGACGATTCGCTGGGCTGAAGGTCCAGCCATTCCCGCGGAAGCGCACCCTCCCTCGAAAGTTGTCGTGATCCCTGATGGCTCGACGTTTCAGCATGTCGCGTCACTGCTTGAGCGCGAAGAATTGATCAAGAGCCGTTTTTTCTTTGTCCTTTTTGGAAAATCCCAATCTGCTGACCGGAAAGTTCATGCAGGCGAGTATGAGCTGAATCCCGGCATGACTCCGGCGGATATTCTCTCGAAGCTGCTGAACGGCCAAGTGCTGCTCCATCCGCTGACTATTCCCGAAGGGCTCACCATCGCCCAAATTGCCGATGTGGTTTCGCAACAGGGGCTCACGGATCCCGTGGAGTTTCTTCGGCTTGCGAAAGATCAGGCGTTCATCGCATCGCTTGGGATCAAGGCGGAGACGCTGGAAGGGTATCTCTATCCCGACACGTATAAGTTTCCTCGTCCCATCAAGGCGCGAGAGGTGTTGGTGGCTATGGTCGAGCAGCTACGGCAGGTGGTCGGATCGGATCTCCTCGCTCGGATGCAGGAACTCAAGATGACGATGCACGAAGTGCTTACCCTCGCCTCCGTCATCGAAAAGGAGACCGGGTCGGGCGGCGAGCGGCCGGAGATTTCCGCGGTGTTTCATAACCGGCTCAAGAAGCATATTCCATTACAGAGCGATCCCACCGTCATTTATGGCTTGCCGGCATTCGATGGAAATTTGCACAAGAAAGATCTGTCGAGCCCCAGTCCATACAATACCTATCGAGTGCAGGGATTGCCGCCTGGACCGATCGCCAACCCAGGCATTCAAGCGATTCGCGCGACACTCTATCCGTCTGATTCTCACTCATTGTATTTTGTTTCGAGAAACGATGGAACGCATCAGTTCTCTGCCACACTCATCGAGCACAATCAGGCAGTGGAGAAGTATCAAAAGCGGCCGTTTCGTCGAGGCTCGCTCCCGCGAACATAGCAGGATGCTGAAAAAACCCGCCAGCTGCGTTCTCACCTCGAAAGCATCCTCAACGTAGCCCAGAGGCTACGCCTCCGGTGCTTTCATCGGCTGCGGCCTTGCTAGACGGCCTTTTTGAGCATCCTGCGGGAGTGTTTCCCTGTTGTGCACATGTGCGAATTGTCCAAGCTCTCGCGTATCGAAATAGTTTTTCTGTGTCTGCCAACTATTCATTCGGCTTTTCCGCACGAATCCCGCTTCATCTCTGATCCAAGACTTGCTATAAGAGTGTCACAATGACGATGCATGACTGGAATCTACCGACGCTGATCGACCATACCGTGCTTCGTCCGGACGCGACGAAGGCCGACGTGCTACGGCTCTTCCGGGAGGCAAAAGAGTTCGGCTTCGGCGTGATTTTTGTGCCGCCCTGTTACATCAATGAGGCGGTCGCGGGGGTGGTTGGTACCAAGATTCGCGTCGGCATTCCAATCGGATTTCCTCTGGGCGGCCATACGACGGCCACGAAGGTTGCGGAGGCCGTTGAAGGAGTTGCACGCGGTGCCAAGGTTCTCGATATGGTGATCAACGTGAGCCGGCTCAAATCTGGCGACTACGATCTTGTCCGGACCGACATGGCCGAGGTCGTGAAGGCAACCGCGGGAGCAGAGCACAAAGTCATTCTGGAGACCTGCTGTCTGACGCGAGAGGAAAAGGTCACTGCCTGCCGTCTGGCCCTGGAAGCAGGGATGGACTACGTGAAGACTTCGACGGGATTTGCCGCTGCCGGTGCCACGGTGGAGGATGTGAGACTGATGAAAGACGCGGTGGCCGGTCGCGCCAAGGTGAAGGCCTCCGGAGGAATTAGAGACTGGAAGACCACGCTGGCCATGCTGGAGGCCGGCGCGGATCGGATCGGTACCAGCGCAAGTCTTGCGATCATGGCTGAGTGGCAACTGCAGCGACAATCTAGCTCCTAGCCCGCATTATTCATGAACGTTTCTGCTGCAATCGCCGATCCTGACTCAAACGAGACGGGCGCGACTGGCGGGAAAAGCGCGACAGGTACGATCCGAAGTTTGAAGTTCTGGGTTCGAAGTTCAGAAAACCTCGAACTTCGGACCTCGAACCCTCGCACGTCACGCCAGTCGCGCTCCTCGCGCCTGTCGCGCGCCACTCCACCATATCTGATGCGTCTCGCTTCTGCTATAGTGCGCCCATGATTACTCGTGTGATTGTGCTGGTGATTGATGGGTTCGGCGTCGGGGCCATGCCCGATGCAGCCGAATACGGTGATGCCGGTTCCCACACCTTGTCTCATCTGGCCGATGCCGTTGGGGGACTCAATCTCCCCACGCTGGAAGCACTCGGGCTTGGCCACATCGCGGAGATCAAAGGTGTGCGGGTGATGGGGCAGCCGGAAGGGTGCTTCGGTCGTCTTGGATTTCTCTCGAAGGGCGTGGATTCTATAGTCGGCTATTGGGAAATGGCCGGCTATTTGACGGACGTTGCCGGGCCGCTATATCCCAACGGATTTCCTCCTGACATGGTCGCGGTTCTCGAACAGGCATTTGGTCGCAAGATCATCGGCAATTGCTGCGCCTCGGGAACGGCGATGCTTCGCGAGTGTGAGGCCGGACATCTGTCGTCGGGCGCGCTGATTGTCTGGACGGATGGACGACGAACCTGCCATGTGGCGGCGCATGAGAGTGCTATGCGTCCAGACGAGTTCTTTCAGCGCTGCCGGGATGCGAGGAAATTACTCAAGGACCCCTGGGGAATTTGGCGTGTTTCAGCCCACCCTCTCTTGGGTGGTGCCGGTGCGGTACAGTTTAGTCAGAAATCACGCGAATTCGTGCTTGAGCCCCCTGGGCCGACCATGTTCGATGTGCTCAATCGTGCGAGCCAGATCCTAGTTGGGGTGGGGAAAGTCGGTGATCTCTTTAGCGGTCGCGGGCTCACTCGTTCCGTTCCCGTTGGGCACTGGACGGCACTATTTGATGAGGTCACGGGGATGTTGAAAATGGTTCCCCGTGGATTGATTTTTGCCGGGCTTAATGTTCTGGCGTCTGATGTCGCACAGTCGGCCACGGCCCTCCATGATTTTGATCGACGGCTTCCCGAGTTGCTGGAACAGCTTCGCGTGGGCGACCTGCTCATTCTGACGGGCGATCATGGGCGGGATATCACGAAGGCGGCTCAGGTCCCGACGCGGGAATATGTACCCATTTTGGTCACTGGGCCGAGGTTAGCACAAGGGGTGAATCTTAGCATCAGAGCTTCTGCTGCTGATCTGGGACATACCATTGTGGAAGCCCTGCAAGGGGATCAACTTCCTGTGGGTGAGAGTTTTCTCGATGCGCTCCGCGCAGGGTGATCAATGTCGATGCGTACGTCGTATGAGTCCCGACTCGCAGAGCTCCAGATCGAGTTGCCCCCGCCGCCGCAACCGCTGGCGACTTACGTTCCGGCGGTCCGGGCCGGAGATATTTTATTTTTATCCGGCGTCCTTCCAATGCAAGACGGGCAGTTGGCGTTCTCCGGTAAGCTTGGACGTGATCTGACGGTCGAGCAGGGGATGGAGGCGGCCAGGCTCGCTCTCCTCAATGCGCTGGCGATTGCCAAGCAGGAACTCGGGACGTTGGACCGCATTACGCGCATCGTGAAGGTCGTCGGGCATGTGGCGTCGGCGGAAGGTTTTGTGCAGCAGCCCCAAGTTCTCAACGGTGCCTCGGACCTCCTGGTTGAGATCTTTGGAGAGGCTGGTCGTCATGCACGTGTGGCTGTGGGGGCTGCTGAGTTGCCTCGCGGGGCTCCCGTCGAAATTGAAGTGATTCTTTCCGTCTCCTGATTGGTCTCTCTAATAGGATGCTGAAAAAGCCCGCCAGCGGCGTTCTCGCATCGTTCAGAGGCTCAACGTACCGAAGCGTACGTCTCGCCTCTTCGCTTGCTGCGGCCTTGCTGGGCGGCCTTTTTGAGCATCCTGCCCGGCATTCTCCTGTTGTTCCAGACGTGCGGACCAGTGAAGTTCCGGCCTATCCACATCGTTTTTCTGCGGCCTGCTAACCGGCTCAGACCGCTGATCGTGGGCTGGTTCGCCGGCTTGACTTTCGAAAAAACTGCTTGCTATAGTTCGGTCGGTCCTTCGATTCACGTGGTATCCACGTTGTACCCTTTCTAATAGAATGGGCGGTTTCAAGTTCCAAGTGCAACGGGTGAAGGATGGCGCAGGTGCGCGTAGACTTCCAGGGGCGTGGCAAAGTCGAGACATTTCCTCGGGCGCGTGTTCAACCGATGGGCGATGGCGTTCAACTCGCGCTGCGTGTA
>JANYBU010000132.1 GCA_025360665.1 Nitrospira sp. | reverse complement strand
TGTCCATGAGCAGCTCCCACACCGGCAGGACCTGGACATGCCCATTCCCCATCACCCCGACATAGAGTTCGCGCCCCTCAATATACTGTTCGATGAGCGCGCCAGTCCCCACGCTCGTGTGGATAAACGCCACGCGTTCCTTGAGTTTCTCGTCGTCCTGGACAATGGATGCCTGGGAGATTCCAAGCGAAGCCTCTTCGGTCACCGACTTCACAATCAATGGAAATGATAGCCACTTCGGCCGCTTCACAGCCCGCCCCTGTGGCACCACCATGAAATCCGGAAACGGAATTCGATGGAAGGAGAACAACTTTTTAGACAGCACCTTATCGCGTGCAAGCATCAACCCACGCGGGTTACATCCGGTATAGGGCACATGAAGTAATTCAAGATACGAGACGACATTCTGGTCGTACACCGCCACCCCGTCGAACTCTTCGAGCAGATTGAAGGCGATGTGCGGCTTCCAGTCTTCGATGGCCGAGCGAAGCACCCCGAGATCACTCTTGACCCCTAGCGGCTTGACGTCATGTCCAAGCTTGCGGAGCGTGGAGACCACATCATATTCCGTCTTCCACGCGGCGCCCATGATCTCCTGCCCATGAAGGGGATCTGGGGGAACCAAGTCTTCGTGCATCAGGACAAGGATTCGAAGCCGTCTCATATCGCCACCTTATGCCGCCCGCTGCGCAGGTAGTTCATCGTATGGACGGTCAACAAAATCGTGAAGTCCAGCTTCGCCTGCTCTTCCGCAAGTGGAAGCCGCAAATGAAGCTGCCGACAGCGCTGGATCATGTCCTCAAGCACCTGATCGATCGTGTATTGATACTCGCCGGTCCAGGCTGCGACTTTGCGGCGCACCTCTTTTCGGAAACGGTTCAAGAAGGTCGCGGCGCTCATCTTGTCGGCATGGGCAGGCCCATCGGAAAATAGTCGCTTCAAGTCCGGATCGTAAAACGATTTCCGTTCAATCCCATAGTGCTTACGCTTTCGCTCATAATGCTCGCCCAGGGTCTTCCTCAAGACTGGCAACGGATCGATCTCCTCGTTCGTCACCACCTTGGGCGGGACACCAGCCAACCCTTGCATGAGCCCGTTCACATACTGAAGCTTCTTGAGAACTGGCCATCCCTTATAGCGGTCGGCCCATGTCGAATCGGGCGTGAGCCAGACTGCGAAGGTCTCCGCAAAGTCTTCATCCGGATGGCTTTGCGCATACCACACATCGAGATGACGCACGAAGCTCCGACTATAGGGCCGTGGGCTGTAATATTTAGGATAGGGATCGGACGAGCGACCAAATACTTGTTGCCGACTGCGGAGACGGCGGAGCCGATAGGCATTTTCAATGGCGTGGCCGACCTCATGCCTCAAGATTCGCATGCACCATTCTGGTGTCCCTCCCTCGACCTCGAGCATCTGTTCCATTTCAAGTTTTGCGAGTCGTGGATGGGCCAGATAAAACGGCACGGCAATCCCCGGTACACCATCTGGAGTAAACCATTCGTTGGACAACCAAAAGTGAGGCCGGAATTTGAGCTGCCTGGCTTCGAGTTCGGCGTAGAGTTGCTGGATTTGTTCTGACAGGAATGCCCCGTCGAGGGTGATGCCGAGCTGGCTCATGGGAAGGTCCAGGAGCTTCTCGTTCGACCACGAGACCCATTCCGGCTCGTGATCATGGCTGTCAGACGCTGTCACTTTTGTGTCCCTGATTGTTGCATCGATGCCATGTTCCGCGCAGTCAACCTGCAAAAGGTGCTGTGTGAAATATAGCACGTGCCTCAACATTACCCTGATACAGGAAACCTTTCCGTTGACTGCCTCATAAAAGTGGTGAAAAAATGTCCGATCGAGTCCAAGAATGAACCGGCACAGGCAATATGTATCGCAAAGCCGGCCTAACGGAGACGAGAAAGAAGGGCCGGCGCCGTGGCCCAGATGACATCGATCACCGACCACACGTAGGCACGGGCCCGCTCAGGGTCGGTCTCCCAATCCGGTATCACTTCGTGCAGATCAAGAATCGGCTGATCGTGGCCGAGACAGACCTGATTAAATAGGGGAACGTCGCGTCCGAAGTGTTCCCGAACGAAAACCTGGTGGTCTCGCCCCATCGCTATGACGAGGTCGGCAGCCTCGACAAGCTCCTTGGTGAGCTGCCGTTGAACGTGTGTGGCTGGATCAACGCCCTTCTCGCGTAATCGGGTCAGGACCCAGTCATGCACCGACTGAGGCTTGGCGTCGATCCCGGCTGAGCTAACGGAGCAGGACGTGACTGCGCCAAGTCTGACCTTGAGTGCATACTCTGCTGTCACGCTCCGAAAAACGTTCCCCGTACACACGAACAGAACTGACTGAAGTTTCCCTCCCGATCGGTCCTCATCCTTCCCCATGATCCCCCCGGTTGAAGATCGACAGCCACGCGGCTGACTGCGTAGAATGCCAAGCTATGTCACATTCGGCAAGCCCCTCACGCGCATGTCTAAAACTGGACGAAGCGACGAACAGCTGCAGCCCATACTGCTTCGCCTCGTCAGGGAAACCATTGCCGAGTATGGTCTCATCAAAGGTGGCGACAAGATCATGGTCTGCCTACCAAGCGGAAAAGACCGTTATGCCCTGCTCGATTTATTGCTTGTCTGGCAACGGCGTGCTCCGATTCACTTCGAACTTGTCGCGGTGAGCTCGGATCAAAAGAAGCCGGGTTTCCTGCCCCACTCTCATGAACCTCATCACTCTACCGAATGGGAATGAGATCAGCGGCATCTGACGAGCGCCCGGATATCGGTCCAATAATCGTGCAACCCCTGGCGAGTCCGCCATTGCGTTTAACTCCAGAATTCGCTATACAAAACTTCCTTCTTTGGCTGGCAGGTTGTGGCCCATGACACATTATCCTGATTTCAAGATGGTCGCTGAGCAACTGGTCCAGATAGCCCGGTGGGCGTCTCGTATGGGCTGGGCTCCTGCCACGAGCACAAACTACAGTGTGCGGTTGCCGGACAATGCTGCCCCCGCATATTGCGCGATTACGAGTTCAGGAGTGGACAAAAGCACGATTGAGGCCGAGCACATCCTCGCCGTCGACCAACATGGCGGACCTATTGATGCAGACGGACTGAAACCTTCAGCCGAAGCCCCCCTCCATCTACTCCTCTATCGAACGATGGGAGCCGGAGCCGTGCTTCACACCCACTCGCTCCCAGCAGCGTTGCTCTCGCAACTGGCTCGTGATGAAGGACGAGTACTGCTCTCTGGGTGGGAATTGCTGAAAGGGTTAAGCGGCATCGATACCCACGAAGCGGAAGTCTCCTTGCCGGTCTTTCCGAACTCACAGGATATGCAGGCCTTGTCGACGCGCGTGGAACAGTCCCTTTCGAGGGAGCGGTCCTGCTATGGATTTTTGCTGGCAGGACACGGCCTCTATGCGTGGGGCAAGGATCTACCCGAGGCGAAACGACATCTCGAGGTCTTCGAATATCTTCTCCAATGCCAACGAGAGGTGACACTGCATGGCCACTCTGCGAATACCCGATAAGAACGTGACCCTACGCGACCCATCGGCCGTCCGGCAATTTCTCGAGGTGCGAGGCATCGTCCATGAACGATGGTCTGCGGACAGAGACTTACCTTCCGAAGCCACGAACGAGCAGATCGTCGCCGCCTACGACTACCTGCTCAGGCCACTCATGGACAAAGGTGGATACCAGACGGCGGATGTAATACGTGTGGATGGACACACGCCGAATCTGGAAGGGATTCGTGAAAAATTTATCCGGGAGCACACTCACAGCGAGGATGAGGTACGTGTCTTTGTTGAAGGCCAAGGTTTTTTTTGGTTCCACAAGGAAGGGCGCGACGATGAAGTCTTCGCCCTGCTGTGCGAGCAAGGTGATCTCATTTCTGTCCCGGCCAACACAAAACACTGGTTCGACTTAGGCGACCCCCCAAAGGTGTGTGCGATTCGTCTCTTCACCGATCAAGCCGGCTGGGTCCCGCACTATACGAATTCCGGAATCGATCAGCGGTATCGCTGGTAGCCGCAGCATGGTCCAATACGTCCTCATGGACATCGAAGGCACTCTTATTTCAGTAGCCTTTGTTCGCGAGATCCTCTTTCCGTTCGCAAAACACCGTCTCGCGGCCTTCCTCCATGAGCGACGGCACGACCCTGATGTGCTCCGATGGACCGCGGTATGTCAGGATGCCATTGAGCAAGAAACAGGTACGCGCCCTGCATACGAGGAACTGCCCGTCATGCTGACTGGCTGGATCGATCAGGACCGAAAACAGGCCGGCCTCAAGGCGTTGCAAGGAATGATCTGGGATGAGGGCTATCGACAGCGGGCGTTTGTGCCGGAGCTGTATAGCGATGTCCTGCCGGCATTAACACAATGGCGGGCGCACGGCATCCGCTTGGGAATTTACTCATCTGGTTCGGAACAGGCACAGCGGCTCCTCTTCGCGCACACCAACGTCGGAGACGTGACATCGTTGTTTGAGCACTTTTTCGATACCAGCGTCGGCGAGAAGAAGACAGCATCCAGCTACCGCACGATCAGCGAGCAGATCGGTCTGCCACCCCATCACATTCTCTTTCTGTCAGACGCGGAAGGCGAACTGGATGCTGCCACGTCGGCAGGATTCATGACCGCCCACATCGTGCGGCCTGGAACCGATGCGAGCACCCGCCATTCCACACATCCCGATCTCACACACCTTCTCCTTGAAGGATAGACATTCCTATTGACGAATTGTTCGGGATGCATCGAAAAACACAGGGCGAGGTTACGTCTTCAACTTCGATGCAAATTGCTTGCGGAACTTGACCACTTTTTGTCCAACGACGGCTGTACAGTAGCCCTGGAAGGGATTCCGCGCAAAATATTCCTGGTGATAGGGCTCGGCTTCGTACCAGGTCCCGGCAGGAGTGATTTCCGTCACGATCGGATTGGCATAGAACTTCTCTTTCGTCACGGCTGCGATCACCTCCTCAACTATCTGCTTCTGCTCAGGTGCATGGTAGAAAATTGCCGACCGGTATTGAGTTCCGGCATCGTGCCCCTGCCGATTGAGGGTCGTGGGATCGTGGATGACGAAAAACACCTCGAGCAACTCGCGATAGCTGACGACGGTGGGATCGAACGTGACACGTACCGCTTCTGCGTGACCAGTCCTGCCGTTACACACGGCTTCATACGTCGGATGATCTACCTGACCACCAATGTAGCCGGACTCGACCGCGACCACTCCCTTCATCTGGTCATAGACCGCTTCGAGGCACCAAAAGCAACCGCCGGCGACGGTGGCAATTTCGTATCCAGTCTGTGTTGGAGATGCGGTTTGTCCCATCGTGCAGATCTCTGATTACGTGGTCTGAAAATGAGTCGTGGAAGGTTCCACTTTCTTTCAGATCCTACCGCTGCCTTATACCATAGGACGCCCTGAAGCCGCGAACAGTTCCGTGAGCGAGCGCAGGGCTCCTCACGCCTAACTGTAACCTGTAGGGGGCAAGCAAACCGTCTGAGTCAGAGGGAAGAAAAGGGGATGAGAAAGGCTACGCCTTAAGTTCTTCGTTGAGGCTGGCAATGACCCGCTTGAGTTTTTCCTCCTCATCGGGCTGAATCTTCGTGAACTGGATCCCAAATGTCCCGGCCTTGACCCACCGCACTTGGGCTTCGTCGATCCGCAAAGGCCAGTCGAGCCCAGGGACATAGATGCGGCATTCAAACGACGCCCCCACGACAACCGGCAAATCCGTTTCGATCATACAGCCGCCGGTAGAGAGGTCCAGCGTCCGACCTTGGCCTTCTCGTAGCCCGCCCGAAAAGGTACTTCTGAACTGTGATGTAAAACGTGGCTGTTGGCGCTTCTCCCTTAGCGGCTCCTCTTTGATCATGCGAGGCTGAGGATGCCTCATACTCGAATCCCGCTGTTTCTTTACGAGAGCCATGCCAACCTCCTCCCAATCAAACAATGAACCCCGGGCTCGTATGAAGAGGCGCCGGGGTTCATTGAAAGCCGTAAGTCGCTAGATTATTTCTTCACATTCAACAATACGTGCCCACGACGGTTCTGCTGATAGCAGGATTCAGCAGGGTCCGTGCAGAAAGGGCGCGCCTTGCCGTACGATACGATCGCCACCTGCTTGGGGCCCACACCCGACTCGATCAGATAGCTGCGCGCAGCCTTGGCTCGCTTATCCCCCAACACAACGTTGTAGTCGGCCGTGCCTCGTTCGTCGCAATGGCCCTCAACCTTCATCACCGCACCAGGATGGTCCTTCAGCCACTGTGCGTCGTGGTTCAATGCCTCCATCCCGGCATCTGAAAGCATCCACTGATCATATCCAAAGAACACGTCCTGTAAACCAGCTTCAATGGCCGCTTTTTCCTCTTTGGTTATTTCCGCACGCTGACGGGCGCTCATCCCAGAAGAGGAAAGCGATGCGATATCACCGTCCTTCCCCAGACGCTCTTCCGAGGGATTCTGGGAGAAACCACTTAGCTTTCCACCTGAACCACCGTTTTGCGCAGACCCAGCTCCCGTCTCTCCATCGGACTGCAGCCATTTCATGCTGCAGCCCTGACTAACCAACAGGACAAGCCCCATCGCTACCACAACACCTGTTTTCATTGGACTTCCGATCATGATAGTTCCCCCATCCGTGGAATAACATTTCGTCTTTGTAGATCAAATATAGCACCTGAATGGAAAGATGAGGCTCACCCGTGGCCCGTAGCCATTTCGCTTGAATTGTCAGGCTGTTGAGATGGCGTTTAAGGATAGCCGCAGTTAGGTGAGGAAACCGGTACCCCTCTGTCACCAACCGCGAAAGAATGGACCAGCGAGGAAATTGTTTAGAATTGGACCGGCTTGCGATCAGCCCACCGAGCCGGACGCATCACGGTACTTAACGCGGCCACAGCACAAATGAAGGCCAACATGGCCAAACCCACCATCAAGAAAAAACCAGCCCGGACGTCATGGATGACTACATGATTCATGATGCGCCCCTCCTCTTGGTGACTGTGCTCTTATCCACTCAGCCATCCGCAAGAACAGACCCAGGGTGCCGTGGGATCGTGCTTCGTCAACCAGCGCCCACAACAGGGGCAGTGCCTTGTCCAGGCCTGTCGTTGCCCTTGACCTGAAAGCCTCCCGCGAGGAAGTTTCACACGATCTTGCGTATAGCATAGCACCATCCAGACACCCCATGGATACTGCTTCTTGTTGAAAGAGTACTGCTGGAGACATGAGAAATCTATGCAGCTTTAGTGGGGGGATAACCCTCTCAAAAGGGCCAGGCAGATCAGTTCTAAGTTACTGATACTTCAGTGATCCAACCCTGGTGCTTCACAGGATGAAGTGGTGCGCCAGGGGGAGATCGAACCCCCAACCCTCGGATCCGAAGTCCCCTTTCCAGGCATGAAGTCTGATGACGATCAAAAATGAAATATTTCTATGTGTTCTGTATGTTTTCAACAGATTGCCACCGTTGCGACGGTGACTAGTGATGATTGAGGCAGACTGGTATCCGTGCCTGAAACCGTGACCGAACCGTGACCAGGATAAGGGGGGCTGTTCGGCAGGCGGGGGTGTCAAAAATGGAACCCGACGCCTAGCTTCGCATACCTGTGGATGCTGTCCTGTGCCGAACGAGGGGAGTGGCCTCAGTAATATCTTTGATTTGTGGATCGAGCGGATTTGGAAAGCGCAGTTTTTGACAGTCCGCTGGAATGAATAGTTATACAACGACCTACTTTCGACCAAAAGTACTTGCCACGCATTCATCTCTGGCTTTGACTGCTTTGTCGACCACGCCGCGCTGTTCGTTCGACAGATCAGCCGCAGCCAATCCTTCCTTAGTGCTTGTGACTGCTGAGACGTACTCCTGGAACGACAGAACCCAAGGGAGTTTCTCGCCGAGGCAATTACAAAACGGAGTATTGCCAACTGCCTGTCCGCAAGCTGTTTGTCGAGCACGAGAGTAAGGAGTCGACGTTTTGGCGAAGTTGCCCGATTTGTTCAATTGTTTTTGCCGACGAATCAAGTTGGTCAATTTGCTCTTTTGTGAGCGGAAGATCCCCCGACATTTGCGCACTTAAAGGAACCACATCAAGCGCTACGCCAATCAAAACAGAAATTATCAAGAGACGCATGGATACTCCCTTCTCGCACAACTATTGAGTATGCTAACCGATATAGTACGTCTATCCCTTCTCGCGTTTTGTTCCCCACTTCAATGCGTATACAAGATGGTCAAGGGCCTGAAGTGCTTGGTTATATTTTAGGGATCTCCGCGGGTCACAGTGGGTCTTTTTCTGCACTCCGCGTTAACGGAGGCAGGAACGCCGCGGCGATTTTAAGTTTCAGGTAGTCCTCATCACGGTAGCCGTAGGCCCGCCGCTGGAGGACGCGGATCTTGT
>JANYBU010000412.1 GCA_025360665.1 Nitrospira sp. | reverse complement strand
CTGGATCAAGCCGGAAAGCTCGCACCACGCTATACAATCGCAACCTGCTGGGCTCCTGCGACCCCCACATTTGCCTACGAACCGACCAGATTGTCCGGTCAGATCACCACCCAAGAGCTCCATCGAACCAAAGGCACGTTCCGGCAAACCCTTTACGCAGGCGAACCGGCCCTGGAGGTTCAGCATGGGGACCGTGCATTGCTCTTTCCACCTTGGAAGTTTGAGATTCGAGGTCCCCTGGCTCTGCTCGACTTGTTGTCGCGCCGCGGCCTCCTCTGTGTTCTTGGAGCCGTGGATACCCAGGTCTTCTGGGAAATCCTCGCACAACTTTTCGACGAGGCCCGCTATCGACCAGACAATCAGCCGTTCACAGCAGCGAATCTCCCGACGATTTTCGGCGAGATCTTCGAGCGACTCTCGAGCCTTGCGCAAGGCGAGACCTTGAACCTGTCAGATTGCAGCCCATTACGCAGGCAGATTCCACGCGTGCTTCCCCCTCTCCCGATGCAGGGCTCGACCTATCGTTTCCGCTCCGTTCAGATTCGCCGCGGCGCCGTCTTCTCAGGCATCCCTTCCAGTAGTACCGCCAGACGGTTTTCTGACATGGTCGAGGAGACCCCTCCTTGGATGCTGATCCTCGTGCCAGAATAGACCGGTAAAAGAGCAGCTTGCCTCAGCAAATCCTTACGCATCAACGGCTCCAGACTGGTCGATGCAAAAACTCACGTGAAAATTGACCGTCTCCAGACCCTTTGTTAGACTTCGATCGTGTCAGATCACCAGGCATTCCTGAACCACCAGGACCACTAAATCCCAACATGAGTTCAGCTCACACCATCCGGGCAATCCAGGACAATATCGCGCTGGTCATCAAGGGGAAATCCCATGTCATCGAGATGGCGGTGGTCTGCCTTTTGGCCCGTGGCCATCTTCTGCTCGAAGATGTTCCTGGCGTCGGCAAAACCACGCTGGCGCACAGCTTGGCCCGATCGCTTGACTGTTCGTTCAAGCGCATTCAATTCACGAGTGATCTCCTGCCTTCCGACATCGTCGGTGTCTCCATGTTTAACCGGCAAAAACAGGGCTTTGAGTTCATACCGGGTCCGATCTTTGCCAACGTCGTACTGGCCGACGAGATCAATCGCACCACGCCGAAGACCCAGAGCAGTCTCTTGGAGGCGATGAGTGAAGCACAGATTTCCGTCGATAATCAGACGCATCCGCTTGAGCAGCCCTTTATGGTCATAGCCACGCAGAACCCTGCAGAATATCACGGGACGTTCCCACTTCCGGAATCCCAACTCGACCGGTTTCTGATGCGCCTCTGTATTGGATATCCCACGCTCGAGGAAGAGAGGAAGGTGCTCGACCGCCCGCATTCGTTACATCCCGCTGAAACACTGGAAGCGGTGCTGTCAGCCCACGAAGTATTGGTATTACAGGCCCGCGTGGATCAGGTCCACATGGAAGAAAGCTTGACGGACTATCTGCTCTCAATCGTGCAAGCGACCCGTCAGAGCGAGCTCTTATCCCTGGGGGTCAGCACACGCGGAGCGCTGGGGCTGAGCAAAGCGGCCAAGGCATTGGCAGTCGTCCGCGGACGCGACTATTGCCTCCCCGACGACATCAAGGAACTGGCGCCGATCGTGCTGTCCCACCGCGTCATGCTGAACCGGACCCATGGCATGCGGACTCAGAGCTTCGAACAGGCAGAGCGTATGGTGCTCGACATTGTCGAGACCGTTCCCGTTCCTGTCTAGCCGGTCACGGATGGATGCCCCGGCCAACTGGAGGAGCGACGCGCGTGACGTACCCACTCCTCAACCTCCATGCCTCCCCAGCCCTCTCCTTTGTCTGGGGCATGTCCCGACGTCGTTCAATTCGTCTCACGTCTGAAGGGACCAGGTTTCTTCTCTTCACATTCGGGATCGGGCTCGCCGCCATTAACACCGGCAACAATCTGTTTTACTTACTCCTCGCGATGATGCTCAGCCTCATCGTGATCTCCGGATTGCTCTCGGAGCACTGTCTCCGGCGATTGGAAT
>JANYBU010000399.1 GCA_025360665.1 Nitrospira sp. | reverse complement strand
GGACCCTTGGCGTTCAAGGCGATGATCTGATCAAAGTCCGCCTCTGTGGTCTCCATGAGGGGCTTGGGCATAAACCGCCCGGCATTGTTGACAAGAATATCGAGTCGTCCGAATTGCTTCACCGTCTCGATCACAAGGCGGCGCGCATCGGCCATCTGGCTCATGTCGGCCTGGACGGCGACGGCTTTGCCACCTTTGACTTGAATACCCGTGACAACCTGCTGAGCTTTCTCCGCACTCGTTCCGTAATTCACCACCACGATCGCCCCGTCTTCGGCCATACGTTCCGCGATCGCTCGGCCGATCCCGCTGGACGACCCGGTGACGATCGCGACTTTTCCACTCAATGACATCATTTGCTCGACTCCTCCATAGAAATGGCTATCGTAGGGGGGTGCCCCACTGTCCAGAGAACGTCCACTCTGAAATGGGCTGGCGGCTTCGTGGCTGCTGTTCTCGTTCGCGTAGCCGGTCAGGAAGGGACGCGAGGTCGCCAGGATAGCCGACCGCAATCATTGCAACCGGCTCGTAGCCGGACGGGATCTTGAGGTCGGCGCGTGCCTTCTCCACGTCGAAGCCCGCCATCTGATGCGCCACGAGTCCGAGCGCGGTCGCTTGGAGGACGAGATTTTCGACCGCCATGCCGGTGTCGTGAAAGGCATGCCGATTCGGTTTAGCCTCATCCTCAAAGTTCAGGCTCGCCACAGACAGGATCAGGACCGGTGCGCGGTAGGCCCATTTGCGATTACCTTCCACCAAACAAGCGAGGAGCCGGTTCCACTCCGTCTCATGGTCCTTATTCCCGACGATAAATCGCCAAGGTTGTTCGTTGTTCGAGGAGGGCGCCCAGCGAGCGGCTTCGAACAGGCTGCGGAGCTTCTCCGGCTCAATCAGCCGTTCCGTGAACGCGCGGGGGCTCCAGCGCCGTTGCAGCAAGTCGTGGATGGGATATTGTGTATCAGCCGGCTTTTCCATCGATCTATCCTTTAGTACCATCCTTGCGAGCATCCATATCGGGCGACCAGCCACCCCCGAGTGCCTTATAGAGTTGCACGATGGAGACTAAATGGAGCCGGTGAGTACCCGTGAGCGCCAATTCGGCCTCGAACAAATTTCGTTGAGCGATCAACACATCAAGATAGTTGGCCAGCCCGCCTTTGTAGCGGAGACTGGCGAGGCGCAAGGCCGAACGCAACGCCTCAACCTGTTGCACTTGAGCTTCACGCTGCTCACGAGCCGTGCGCACCGCCACCAGCGCATCCTCGACTTCTCGAAATGCGACAAGGATCGACTGCTCGTACTGAGCGACGGCCTGGCGGGCTTGGGCCTCGACTGCCTCTTGTTGAAATCCTAAAATCTGCGCATTGAGAAGCGGTCCGACCAAGCTCGGGCCTGCCACACCGAATTCCGTCTCGTTGGCCACGAGACGAGACAAATGAGGACTGGCCACGCCGAGAAGTCCCGTGATGCTGAGCTTCGGGAACCGGTCCGCCTTGGCCATGCCGATTCTCGCCGTCGTCGCCGCGAGACCTTGTTCGGCCTGGACGATATCGGGGCGCCGCTGCAACAGTTCCGACGGAAGCCCGGGTGGCACTGCGGGCGGCATCACCTGTTCGGTCAACGAGCGCCCTCGCGGAATCTGGTGCGGAGCGCGCCCCAACAACACGCTCAGTTGATTTTCTTTCTGAACCATCTGTCGCTCCAATTCGGCTGCCCGCGCTGCCGCGTTTGCCCGCTCGGCTTCAAATTGGTCGGCATCCAGCCTGGATGTCACTCCCTGCCGCAACCGGGCTTGGGCGATGCGCACTGATTCTTCCCATGACTTAAGCGTCCGCCTGGCGATGTCCAACTGCATGTCGAATTGAAGGAGATCGAAATAGGCCTCGGCCACGCCGCTGACGAGTTGGAGAATCACGGCGCGACGGCCTTCGTCACGCGCAAGCAAGTCCCCGCGAGCCGCTTCGTTCGATCGACGGATGCGACCCCAGATGTCGAGTTCCCAGGAGAGATTTCCCTGCAGATAGTAGTTGAAGGGATTGGGAAACCCGGGAACCAGAAAATTCGATTTCCGGCCGAAGGACGGTGCGTTTGCACTCACGTTCAACTGCGGAACAAAGTCCGTTCTCGCGATGAACACACGCGCCTGAAACTCCTCCACAGTGGCCACAGCCCGTTTGAGGTCTTTATTTTCTTCCAGCGAGATCCGGATCAGCTTTTGAAGTTCTTCGTCTTGCAGCAGCTCCCACCACAACAGATTGGCAATGGATGTCGCTTCCTCACCCTTTTCTGCCATTCGGAACGCCTCAGGGGTAGTGGTCGTCGGACGCTCGTAGTCCGGTCCCACCGCGCAGGACAGGAGAATGAAGGACAGCACTGCCACGACCGGGCTGCGCATCACCGTTCTCCTTCCTTGTGCGCCGCTACCACGCTCAACTCCGCCGGTCTGCGACCGCCCAACCGCTGCGAGAGTTTGCGGACTAGGGTGAAAAAGAGCGGCACAAAGAAAATGGCCAGGAACGTGGCAGCCAACATGCCACCGAACACGCCAGTTCCGATGGAATTGCGGCTGGCTGCGCCCGCGCCGGTTGCGAGGACCAACGGCACGACGCCCAGGATAAAGGCCATCGAGGTCATCACGATCGGCCGGAACCGAATTCTGGCGGCTTCCATCGCGGCATCGACTAAGGAGTGTCCGGCTTCATAGCGTTTGTTGGCGAACTCGACGATCAGAATTGCATTTTTGGCGGAGAGTCCGATCATCGTGACCAATCCGATTTGGAAGTAGATGTCGTTGGACATCCCCATCACCCACACGGCGGACAAGGCTCCGAAAATACCAAAGGGCACGGCGAGAAGCACGGCAAAGGGCACGGCCCAACTCTCATACTGCGCGGCCAGCACAAGAAACACCATCAGCAAACCGAAGGCAAAGACAAAAAGCGATTGCTGCCCGACCATGCGTTCCTGGTAGGAGATCCCGCTCCAGTCGATCCCGTATCCTTGGGGAACCAACACCTCCTTGGCCACCTGATCCAGAGCATCGAGCACCTGCCCGGAACTGTACCCCGGAGCCGCTGCTCCCAAGACCAGGGCCGTGTTGTATCCGTTGAAGTGGGTGACCGGATCCGGTCCACTGGTGAATTCCGTCGTCACCACTGTATCGAGCGGGATCATGGTGGATCTCTGTCCATTCACGGCACGCACATAGATCTTGGCGACGTCCTCAGGCGTGGATCGATATTGCGCCTCGGCCTCCGTCTGCACCCGATAGACACGGCCGAATTTGAGGAAGTCATTGATATAGAGATTGCCAAAATAAGCCTGCAGCGTGTCGAACACTTCGGAGATCGGCACGCCCAACGATTTGGCTCGTTCTCGGTCCACATGGGCAAAGATTCGCGGCGCGCTCACGCGAAAGCTGGAGCCGATCGCTCCGATCGCCGGGTTCTGTCTGGCTTTGGCGAGGAACTCTTGGGCCACACCGGCGAACTTGTTGAAATCCCCGCTGCTAGGATCTTGAAGCTGGAGGGAAAACCCGCCCGTGGCGCCGAGTCCTCGGATAGACGGGGCGTTAAAGGCCAAAATCAGCGCCTCAGGAATTTTCGCGAACTCTCCATACGCGGCGCCGATCAGGGCCTTCACATGGTTCTGCGGTCCCTGCCGTTCGTCCCAGTGATGCAAGGGCAGAAACATCGTCGCCGCGTTCGGCCCTCTGGTACCGAAGACGAAGTTCTGGCCGGCCAACGCATCGGTCGAATGAATCGCGGGAATTGAGAGAAAGTATTTTTCAATTTTACTCAGCACCACATCGGTCCGTTGCTTAGACGCACCGTCTGGCAGCTGGACGATCGTGATGAAGTAGCCCTGATCTTCTTCCGGCAAGAAGCTGGAGGGAATCGTCTTGAATAACCCGACGGCGAAGAGACCGATGATACCAAAGAGCACCAAGGATAAGACCGAGCGGTTGAGGATCGTCCCCACGACGGTCGTATAGCGAGCCTGCGTCCAACCGAAGAATCGATTGAAGACACCGAAAAAACCTCGACGCTGGCTGTGGCCTGGCTTCAGCACCAGGGAACAGAGGGCTGGACTCAGCGTGAGGGCAACCACCCCGGAGATGATGACGGAGATGGCGATGGTGATGGCAAACTGTTTGTACAGCTCGCCCGTGATGCCACCCAAGAAACCCACTGGCACGAACACGGCGCAGAGAACAAGCACGATCGCGATCACCGGTCCAGTCACCTCATCCATCGCCTTCTTGGCGGCATCCTTCGGCGAGAGTCCCTCTCCCATGTGGCGCTCGACGTTCTCTACCACCACAATGGCGTCGTCGACCACCATCCCGATGGCAAGGACCATCCCAAAGAGAGTGAGGGTGTTGATTGAAAAGCCGAGTGCCTGCATGCCGGCAAAGGTACCGATGAGGGAGACCGGCACGGCCACGCCCGGGATCAGCGTCGCGCGCCAACTTTGGAGGAACAGATACACGACGAGGATGACCAGCACCATCGCTTCCGCCAGGGTCTTGACCACTTCTTTGATAGACACTTCGATAAATTTGGTCGTATCGTACGGAATATCGTAGGAGACCCCGTGTGGGAAGCTCTTTGATACCGCGTCCATTTCCTTCCGAACTCGCTTCACCGTGTCGAGGGCATTGGCGCCTGGCGACAGGAAGGTCAGGAGAAACACATTGGGTTTGCCGTTCCACCGGCCCTCGAGACTATAGGATTGAGCGCCCAGTTCGATCTTGGCTACATCTTTTAAGCGGATCATCGACCCGTCGGGGAGCGCCCGGACGATCATTTCCTCGAAATCCTTCACGTCCGTGAGACGGCCTTGTGTGATCACTGGGATCGTCAGTTCGGTGCCTTTCGGCGCCGGTTCCCGCCCGATCGTCCCAGCTGGAAAGTCCCGATTTTGTTCGCGGACGACACTGGCAATGTCGGTGGGCGTGAGGCTGAGTTGCGCCATCCTGGTCGGGTCTAGGATTAGGCGCATCGAGTAATTTTGTCCGCCGAAGACCACTGCGTCTCCGACACCGCGCAACCGTTTGAGATTATCGATCACGTTGAGGATCGCGTAGTTGGAGATAAAGACGGGATCTTTCGTGGGATCGCTGGAACTGAGGGCAACGACCGCCAGCAGGTCCGGCGACACTTTCTTGACCGAAATGCCTTGGCGGACAACTTCGGGCGGCAACTGGGGCTCCGCCAGCTTCTGGCGGTTCTGGGTCTGCACCTGCGCGATGTCTACGTTCGTCCCAATCTCGAACGTGAGCTTGATGGTCATGTGCCCGTCATTGGTGCTGGTGGAATCGTAGTACAGAAGGTTGTCGATGCCGGGAAGCTGCACTTCGATCGGGCGCGCGACTGAATCTGCGATCACTTCCGCGCTCGCGCCGGGATAGTCCGCATCGATCTGGACGACGGGCGGCGTGATTTCCGGAAACTGGGCGATAGGCAGTCCTTGTAAGGCGACCAACCCCAGGACGACAATCACGATGGACAGGACCGAAGCGAAGATCGGGCGATCGATAAAAAAGTGCGGGATCATTTTGCCTGCTCCGGCTTCGCATCTGTCGGCTGGCCGGAAGCGGCTGGGTCGGATTGATTATACGGAACGGTCTTCACCGGCGCACCCGGTGCGATCATGTGGAATCCCGCGATGATCACCCGCTCTCCCTCGCGTAACCCGTCTTCGATGGACCACTGACTGCCGCGCCAGGTTGTGGCCCGAACAGGGCGGATCTCCACCTTATTATCGAGGCCGACGACAAAGACGATGGGCCCCTTGGGTCCCTGCTGAACGGCACTCTGGGGGACCAGGATGACGCCGGTTCTCACGGCGCCCAAAATTCGAACTTTCACAAACTGTCCCGGGAACAGGACGCTATCCGGATTAGGGAAGATCACGCGAAAATCCCTGGTGCCGGTGGCCGAGCGCATGCCGACTTCGAGCACATCGAACTTGCCTTCATGGGGATAGACGCTGCCGTCCGTAAATGTAATGACACCCCGCAGTTCGTAGAGTGTCGCGCCTTGGATCCGACGAGTCGCGCGGTCCCGGAAGCGTTTGAGGACAAACGCTTCCGGAGCGCTCGCATTCACATACATGGGGTCTAACTGATGGATCGTAGTCAGTAGATCGGTTTGCGCGGAGATGAGGCGCCCTTCGTAGAACCGGCTCCGCTCGATTCGACCACTGATAGGCGCCGTGATGAGCGTGTTTTCGAAATCGAACTTCGCCTTCATTTGATCGCCCTTGGCTCCCGCCAGCGCCGCCTTGGCAGCCATTTCCTCCGCCACCGCATCGTCCACATCTTTTTGGCTGACCGCCTGTTCCGCCAGCAGCGGTTTTACACGAGAAAAATTTTGCTTGGCTTGTACCAGCCTTGCCTCCGCCTGTGCTACCCTGGCGTCGGCGCTGCTCATGGCCGCTTTAAAGGGAATCGGATCGATTTGATACAGCCGGTCGCCTTGCTTGACGTCACGTCCCTCAGCAAAAAACCACCTTTTGAGGATACCCGTCACCTGGGACCGTATCTCGACCGGTCGCGACGCTTCGGTTTGACCGATGAACTCCGGTTCGTCCGGCATTGTGCCAGACGACACCGTGACCACCGGGACCTCCGGGATGGGAGGAGCCGGCGTAGAACCCGCCTCTCTTTTGCAGCCGGGTAGTCCGCCAAGGCCGAGAATCAGCAGAAAACCAAGTATACTGAACGTGAGTCTGCTCACTCGATTCTGTGTCGTCATATCTGCTATCAATCGTCCTTCGAGAATCATTCGGTCACTACGTACGTTCACCCCTTCGAACAACGTCCACAATTTCATTCACGAGACAGCGCGTCAGACAGCCGGAAGCAATAAGCTTGGCCCCTTGTCGATGGATTTTCTTCAGCAGATCTTTTCCATCTGAATCAACATAGGTCACGGCTGAGAGGTCTACAGTCAGAGGGTGGGTCGTCATCGTGCCGACGATAGAGTCCCAACACCGTTCAAGCTCCTGCACCCAAGGTCCCGCGAGACGTCCCTCAAGCCTGAGA
>JANYBU010000357.1 GCA_025360665.1 Nitrospira sp. | reverse complement strand
TTTTACGGTGCGTTGATAATCCTGAACATCATGGCGAAACGCATCCCCTAATTCTTGCCGCTGTGCAGCATTAAATTCAGATGCATGTGCCTTAAGATGGGCCTCCTGGCTCCTAAGCCTGGATTCCATTTCATTCAATTGCACATGGCGTTTTTTCACAAAATCCTGTAAGGAATTGAGTTCCCGCCGTCCTGATTTGCTCCGTTCAAGCACTAATTGTGGATCAACCACACCGACCTTTACTGGCCCCGAAATACCTTTCTGAGGAATGATGTGATTGGCCTTATAAAGGATCAGCTTAACTTCTTCCCCGTTCTTGTCCTTGATCGTCGGCTCAAACGGTGGAAAGCTAGGATAGGCCCGCGCGATTTCCGTTTTCTTCCGCTCCTCTTCCAGTTTCTGTCGCTCGGCTGCCAAGTTCTCCCACTCCGCTACTTCGCGTTCCACTTGCAACCGCCGCCGTTCCTCTTCTAATTGTTGTCGCTCGGCCACGAGACTGTCCGTGCGATCTATCGCGGCACTGGAACTAGTGCTGCTCCCCGCCCTCGCCAGCCGAAACACGAACTGCCCGCCTTCGTCCCCCGCGCCTTTGATCGGTTCACTGCGCGGCGTCTGGTCGGCATTGTTCGCGACGAGGGGCGCCACCTTGGTATGAATCTGGCTCGGCACCAGATACGGCTCCGTATTCTCCTGGAGCAGCGCGAGGAAGTGGTACGCAAACACACTGTGCCCGTTCTTGCCCTTGTCCGCCACCGGCTCCGTGCTGCCGGACGTGAGCCCCCAGCGCGAGGGCTTTTGCGCCAGCCGGGCAATCCACTGGTCGTTGATCGGCGGCAACGCCCGCGTCCCAAAGAGCGTGCCGGAAAAGCAGGAATCCGCCACGAGATAGACGTGCTTGGCCTTCATGCTGCTGATGTAGTCCCGCACTGAGACGTTGGTAATGAAGGTGCCCGGCTCTTTGGGGTCTGCGTCCACCGGCACCCACCAGCCCAGCTTGCCGTCCTCGTCATACTGGCCGTGCCCGGCATAGTAGATGAACACGCTGTCGTCCTTGCCGGCTTGGCGGCCGAGTGTGTAGGGCAGGCTCTCGATCTTGGCCCCCGTAGCCTGGGCGTCGAACAGCTCGACGACGTGGTCGCGCTGAAAGCCATAGCGCGCCAGGAGCACCTCACGGACACCTCTCGCATCGTGCACGGCCGTGTCCAGTTTCGGCGCCTGCTGGTACTGATCGATGCCGATGAGCAGGGCCCAGTACTCGCCGGTGATCGGCACGGTGCCGACTGCGACCTTGGGCGTGACCGCCAGATCCCGCGATTTCGCGGTCGGCTCTTTGGCCGCCCCCACCCCGGTCCACAGCCCTACGACCACCAGGGCCAGGCACACGCCGCCCACCACCCATCGTGACATCATGATGCGTCTCCTTTGCATACTGCCATCCACCCCAGCTCATCCTTCTCCGGATACCAGCAAGGGCTGTACCCGAACGCTTCTGTTTCCACCGGATCTCCCCCCCTCACATGGCCAGTCGCCGACTGCCGGCACGGCCCTGCATGAGGCAGCGAGCCAACAGACCGGATGCGTAGCACGGAGCTGATCCTTCGTGCACCCCGCATGTGTCACGTTGTGTCGTGTCCTGTGCATGACCGGTTGTGTATAAAAGCAGGCTTCGCGAACATCTCGTCTTATTCGATCAGACCAAGAGACTGGGTGGCAATTGAAAATTGCACGAATGATCGGTTGTGCCGTTTCAGAAATTCCGTGGGACTCCGCCTGTCCTCTTCCGATAACACTCGAGGTCGTGAAGGATCTGGAAACAGCGTCGGCTGGTTTCGTCCATGCAGGTACAGATAGGCCTGCACATAATCCGACATGGTTTTCGGCAGGTCAATGAGCGGGGAATATTCAGGAATCACACTGCGACTGGCGGAATCATACGATGACGGAATCATCAGGCACTTGGCAGGCTCCGACGGATATTCCGCGCATGCCAGGTTGCGGGCGTAGGCGCTGATGGCCTCTTTGACGTCACGGTCAATCTTTCCGTCGCGATCTCGGTCGAGTTCGGACTTCACAAGATCGTAGAGAATGTAGGGAGCGGGTGATGGCCGAGTCGCTGTATCGCTAAGGACGAGATCGACGGAGCCGTTGAATTCGAGTTCGGCACTGGCCTTCAGGAGCAGTTGCTCGAAAAAGAGCGGCTCCTTGGCCTTGGATTCGATCGCGCTGAAGAGCCCATCCGTCAGGAACCCCCACGACGATTGGACGACGCCCTTCACGGCGGTCCAGGCGAGATCGCCAAGACCCGATCGGGCGGTGATGAGGAGTTGGCGTTTCAAGGCGACGCCGTGCACGGAATAGACATGGATATCGACGTGATAGCCTTTGTGCACGATGGCATCCAGCATGATCCGTTCATCATCGTTGAGCGGCAGAAACGTGAAGGATTCTTGGTCTTGCATAATGCGAGAAGCGTAGACCAGCCGTTCGCCTTTCAGCCGCAACGTATCGGCCTGATCGAGCGGGGTGATCTCTGCGACTGTCCACAGTTCACGCCCGCCTAATCCGTCTTCCGGTTGGTACTCGTCATAAAAGAACCCCCGGCCTCGATCGTAGCCCCAGGAGTGGTGGCGATCCATTTCGCGGTGAATGAATCCGAGGTGAATGGCATCTAGCGTCAGTGTGACGTGCTGCCCCTTGGGAATCGGAATGGCGTTGGTGTCGCGCATGACATATTCATTCGCGACGTAGTTGTGCCTCTCGTAGAGATAGCTCCGGTAGTGCATGGGAGAGGTGCATCCACTCAGAACACTTGTGCAATAGATCAGAACCAGCGTTGCCGTGATCACCGCGTAGGGATGTCGGCGAACAGTCATGACACAGGCCTCCTTCGGTTGCTGAGGGGATGCGGCTGTCTGCGCTCAGTGTTCACGCCGGCAGTTTCATAGAATGAACTACTAATCCTTACGTCCAGCTCTCGCCCGCTACCGGAAGGCAGCCTGTGAACCCCAGTTCCAAAGCCGACCATGCGACTTGCCCTGCCAGAATACACGCCGCCACCCAGACAGGCCGATCATATTGAGCCCTCGCTACGCAAGACTTTCTGACGGCTCACCGCGCCCGGCGCAGCCCGCCTCCCCTGACCAACGACTGCTGTTCACCCCAGGCTGCATCCACCATCAATCGTGAGGGTCATGCCCGTAAGTCGTTCCCCTGTGCGGCCAAGCAACAGTACCAGCAAATCAGCAATATCGCTGGGCTGGATGAATCGCCCCTGCTGAATCCGCCCTAACAGCTGGCGTCGTGTGTCCTGATCCAGTTGGCGGAGCATATCCGTATCGGTCGGGCCCGGACGCACACAGTTGACTCGTATTCCTCTCGTCACATATTCCGCAGCGACCACACGTGTAAAGGCCTCAATACCGCCTTTGGTCGCAGCGTAAACCGCTTGTCCCGGCGAGGGATGCATGGCGGCAATCGAGCTCATGCACACAATCACACCGCGTTTCTGCTTGACCATGGCCGGCAACACGGCATTGGTGCAATGAATTACGCCCAGCAAATTCGTATCCAGCAGCACCCGGCATTCCGCCATATTCGCACGCACCAGAAACCCGTTTGCGAACACCCCCGCATTGTTTACAAGCCCATCAACATGCCCGGCCAACTGCACAAACCGCCTTACTCCACAAGCTACCTGTTGATAATCACGCACATCGAATGGCACCAAATGCGCCCGTTTCGGATGTTTCTCTTGCAGTTCACGAGCCCGTTCCTCCGAAGCCAAATAGTTGACACCAACCGTCGCACCTTCCCGAAGGCAGGCATCAGCGATGGCATATCCGATGCCTCGACTGGCACCCGTGATTAACACCCGCAACCCGTCTAACTGGCCCGTCCCCTCATCCGCCATATGACCTCTGCATCCACCGCATGGCTGCTGAAAAGTCGCTGTCCCTAGATCTCTCTTGGAAGAGCGGCCATGAACAACAGCCGATCTCCTCGGCTTTCAGAAATCCCAAGTCGATCAAATATGTCATCCGGCCCAGATATATCCTTCATGTGTCTTGAGCGCTCCTCGTCCCGATACCGAGTATCCCTGGCAATCCCTGGCAACACCAAAGGATGAACGAAATCAGACTCGCTCAATGAGAGATACCGGCGGATTGCCTGCGCATGAACCGCAGCAAGTTCCGAATATCTGCCCTCCCTATCGGGGCAAACGGACCCAAACACGCGGTGCACAATTCTCAGCACCAACGGACTTGCCGTTGTACCCCACAGAAACAGCGGCTGACCATCCGATCCCTCCCACCCCACAGCGTCGGCGATAAAGCGTTTGTAGAGTCGTATCGTGAAACCGCGCCCTTTTGTTGCGGCATTGCTCGCGCTGAGGCCCAGATACACCGACGGCATTGACGTGCCGTCGGGGAGAGGCAACAGATGCCACATCAGCATAAAGAAGCACACGAGGCTTCCCTGGCTGCTCCCTAGATAGATAACGGTCGCGCGCGCAAGCTCCCGCGCCAACAGGCATGCTGGGTCCTCGTAACTCGCCTCCAGGATCGTACGGATGCGTGCGACCAACTCCTGATCGCACCGCACTTCGTGTGCAGACCGTCTCTCAATACGAAACATGCTCTTCTCCAACTACTCTCGCCCCACGCCCAAGCCCGCACAGCCAAGCCGCTACGCGTAGGCCATGTCCTGGGGCACCCTCGGCTATTCACGGGCGGGTGGGGTGACAGCAAAGTCGGTATCTGGATGCACCTCAAGCCAGCCCGGCGGATCATGATCCACGAGCAGCGGGCCGCCAAAGACGATCCTGGTGCCTGTGGTCAACGGCGTTGCCTCGGCGATTGTATGCGCGTGGGTGCCCGGGTGGATTTCCAATCGAATGAAGCGGCATTCCGAAGCCACCACGCCAGCCACGGTGAACGAGGAAAGACGCACATCGACGGTCCAGAATCCGTCCGTGGACCATTGCCCGTCGCGCACCAGCACGCCTTCGGCCCGCTCGACACGACACCCCGTATCTTCCCATCCAAACACTCCTTGAGTTCTAACTCCAAGTGCAACACGACAGGCCCTGATGGGCTAAGGTGTTGCCATGTCAAAGAAATCCTATCGACACATGAGTGCGGAAGACCGTGAGACCGTGAGCCTGGGCCTGGCCCATGGCCATTCGCTGCG